>JAIYAB010000445.1 GCA_027489275.1 Hyphomicrobiales bacterium | reverse complement strand
GCATCCGCCTCGCCGACCTCGTGCGCCTCTATGCCGGCTTCGCGCGGGGCGGCGACGCCCCGTCGCTGCGCTGGGACCCTGCCGCCCCGCCGGGGCCGTCGAGCAAGATCTCGGAGCCTGTCGCCGCCTGGTACGTCTACGACGTGCTGCGCGGCGCGCCGCCCCCGGCCAACGCCCCGGCGGGCCGGCTCGCCTTCAAGACCGGCACCTCCTACGGCTACCGCGACGCCTGGGCCGTCGGCTTCGACCGGCGATACACGGTGGGCGTCTGGGTCGGCCGGCCGGACGGCGCGGCGGTGACCGGCCTCGTCGGCCGGCAGGTCGCCGCCCCGCTGCTGTTTGACGCCTTCTCCCGGCTGGGCGGGGAGCCGGAGTTGATCCCCGCGCCGCGCGACGCGCTCGTCGCGACCACGGCCGGTCTGCCCCCGCCGCTGCGCCAGCTCCGCAAGGACGGTCCGCGCCTGGCCGGCGTCGTCGCGCCCGCCCTGAAGATCGCCTTTCCGCCTGACGGCGCGCGCGTCGACCTCGGCCTCGCGGGCCCTGCCGCCGCGCCCGCCCCGCTGGCGATGAAGGCGCTCGGCGGCGTCACCCCGCTCACCTGGCTCGTCAACGGCCGACCGGTGCCGATGCAGGACGCGCTCGCCGCCGCCCGCCGCCAGGCGGCCTGGATCCCCGACGGCGCCGGCTTCGCCCGCGTCTCGGTCATCGACGCCACGGGCGCCACCGACAGCGTCATGGTCCGCGTCGAGTAGCCGCCCCGACCCGAAAGACCGGCCCGCTCTCAGCCGGCGTTCATCGCGTCGAGCGTGCGTGCGACGCCATGGACGAGGAGGGAGTCGAGCGCGCGGGCCACGGGCTCCGTGAAGCGCGGGTCGCCCGGGAGGTCACGGCCGAAGATGGATTCGACGCCCATCAGCGTCGCCGCGAGGCGCGCGGCGTGCGGGCCGGCCGCGTCGGCGCGGCGGCGCAGGTCGGCGGCGAGCGGATCGCGCACGTCGATCGTCCGGCCGGCCTCGTCGGTCCCGGCGACATAACGCATCCAGGCCGCCACGCCGAGCGCGAGGCGCGGGATCGGCGCTCCGGCGGCAAGGCGGTCGCGGATCGTGCCGAGCAGGCGCTGCGGCAACTTCTGCGATCCGTCCATGGCGATCTGCCACGTGCGGTGGCGCAAGGCGGGATTGCGGAAGCGGGCGATCAGCCGGTCCTTATAGCCCTCGACGTCGGCGCCCGGCGGCAGGCTCAGCGTCGGCCCCGCCTCCTCGTCCATAAGCCTGCGGACATGGACGGCGAGCGGCGCGAGCGCCATGGCGTCGGCCACCGTCTCGCGGCCGGCGAGGTAGCCCAGATAGGCGAGGGAGGAGTGCGCGCCGTTGAGCAGCCGCAGCTTCATCGTCTCGAAGGGCGCGACGTCGGCGACGAGTTCCGCGCCCTGCGCCGCCCAGTCGGGCCGGCCGCCCGGGAACCGGTCCTCGATCACCCGCGGGCTGAACGGTTCGGTCATCACCGGCCACGCGTCGCTCACGCCGAGCGCCGCCGCGACCCGGGCGCGGTCGTCGTCGGTCGTGGCGGGTGCGATCCGGTCCACCATGGTGGAGGGAAAGGCGACCTCCTGCTCGACAAAGCGTCCGAGATCCGGGTCGTACAGCGCGGCGAGGCGCGACACGACGCGTCGGGCCGTGTGGCCGTTCGCCGGCAGGTTGTCGCACGTGAGGACCGTGAAGGGCGCGATGCCGGCCGCGCGTCGCCGTGCCAGGGCCTCCACGACGTAGCCGGGCGCGGAGCGCGGAGCACCCGGATTGTCGAGGTCGTGGCGGATGTCGGGGTGTTCCTCGTTGAGGGTTCCCGTTGCCGGGTCGTGGCAATACCCCTTCTCGGTGACGGTGAGCGACACGATCCGCACGGCGGGGTTCGCCATCGCAGCGATGAGCGCCGCGGGGTCCTCCGGTGCGACGAGCACGCCCCTCAGCGCGCCGATGACGCGCAGCGCCTCGCCCTCCGCGGAGCGGACGGCGATCGTGTAGAGGCCGTCCTGCGGGGCCAGCGCGTCCCGCGTGTCGGCCGCCCTCAGGCTCGCTCCGAGGATGCCCCAGCGCGCGTCGCCTGCGGCAATCGCGGCGTCCGTGTAGACGGCCTGGTGGGCGCGGTGGAACGCGCCGAGACCCAGATGCACGATGCCGGTCGCGACCCCGGCGCGGTCGTAGCCGGGGCGGCGGACTCCGGCGGGCAGCGATGCGAGGGTGGCGTCGGACAGGCGGGGAAGGGTGGTCATGCCGGCTCGTCCTTTTCGGATCATCGTCAGGCGGCGACGTCGCGCGGCACGTCCCCGTCGATGCGCCGCATCGTTTCGGCGGCGATGGCGAGCGAGGAGGTGAGGCCCGGGCTTTCGATCCCGAGCAGGTTCACGAGGCCCGGCACGCCGTGCTCGGCCGGCCCGTCGATCCGGAAGTCGGGCGCGGGGTCGTGTGGACCGGCGATCTTCGGCCGGATGCCGGCATAGCCGGGTGCGAGCGAGCCATCGGGCACGGCGGGCCAGTACTTGCGAATTTCGGCATAGAATCCGGCGGCCCGCGCGCCGTCGACGTCGTAGCGGGGCTCGTCGATCCACTCGACGTCCGGCCCGAACCGGGCCTGCCCGCCGAGATCGATGGTGGGATGCACGCCGAGGCCATGCGCGTGCGGCGCGGGATAGATGAGCCGCGAGAAGGGAGCGCGGCCCGCCAGCACGAAATAGTTGCCCTTGGCGTATCGCGTCCGCGGCACGAACGCCGGATCGAGCCCGTGCACGGCATCGGCCACGCCGGACGCGTCGAGACCTGCGCAGTTGACGAGCAGCGAGGTGGTGAAGCGCCACGGCTCGGCCCCGCCGGTCTCCACGGCGATGGCGTTGCCCGTGGCGTCGGCGCGCAGGAACGGCGTGTGGAAGGCGAAGGCCGCGCCGGCGTTTTCCGCATCGCCCTGCATGGCGAGCATGAAGGCGTGGCTGTCGAGGATACCGGTGACGGGGGACCACAGCGCGGCGACGCAGGCCAGCGCCGGCTCCATCGCCCGGGCGGCGTCTCCCTCGATGAGTTCGAGCTCCTCGACGCCGTTGGCGAGGCCCTTCTTCCAGACGCCTTCGATGGCGGCGCGCTCCGCCTCGTCGGTGGCGACCACGAGCTTGCCGCAGCGCCGGTACGGCACGCCGCGCGCGTCGCAATAGGCATAAAGCAGCCGCCGGCCCTCGACGCACAGCCGCGCCTTGAGGCTTCCGGCGGGATAGTAAAGCCCGGCGTGGATGACCTCGCTGTTGCGCGAGGACGTGCCGGTGCCGATGCCCTCGGCCGCCTCCAGCACGACGACCGAGCGCCCCGACAACGCCAGCGCCCGCGCCACCGCGATGCCGATCACGCCCGCGCCCACCACCGTGGCGTCGATGTCCGCCATGCGCCTCCCCCTCGTTGCCCGCAGGAGTAGCCGAGCCGCCGGCGACGGGCAATGCGGCGCGGCGCAGGGCGGGGATGAGCTACAGAATCGCGTCGATGCCCTTGCGTCTGGCCAGCGACAGGAGCTTGAGCGACGGCCCGCTCGGCTTCTTCTCGCCGCGCTCCCACTGGCTGACCAGCGAGGTGGTGACGTTGAGGACCTTGGCGAAGACGGACTGGCTCATCTGGGCCGTCTCGCGGATGCCCTTGATGTCGTCGGAACCGAACCGCTCGATCGTGGTGAGGCACCCGACGTCGAACTTTCTCATCGTCGCCTTGTCGATCACGCCGGCCGAATGCAGGTCGGCCATGGCGAGATGAACCGAACGCAGCGCATCACTGCGGTAGCCTTTGCTCTTGCTCATTCCACTTTGCTCCACTGTCCTGCAGCGACACGCCTGGCTGGTTCGTCCGGCCCAAGCCGGGCCAACACCGCGGCAGCCTCGCGGTAGATCTCGAGTTCATGCGGCGAGAGGTTGTCCTTCTCGTTCTTCAGAAACATGTGGAGGAGCAACGCGAATTCCTCCCGCTTCCAGAACACGATGACCCTCGCTCCTGCCGACCGGCCGCGTCCTGCGATTTCAACGCGCTGCTTGACGAGCCCGCCGCCCAGTTGCGCGTCGATGCTACCCCGTCCCATCCGTGCCACGGCTTCCAGAAGATTCTCCGACGGCATCCCCGCCTTTCTGGCGCGACGGGAAAATTCGCGCGTCGCGAACACGTCCATTGTGGTTCTCCAAAATGTCCCCGAAGGGTCTGAAATTGCGGGTCATCGAAACTCCTTCGCCAGCCATGCAATCGAATGGCTAGACCCTCAATCTATAGCACTTGGTGCTAGTTTCAATCCCTCAATGGAAATCCCGGCTCCTGGGCAACACGCGGACGTTGCGCGGGTGGCGGCGGCCATGGCCTCCGGCGGCGCGGTTGTCGGGGATCGGACGGCGCACTTCGTCGGCATTGGCGAGGGGCGTCGGCATGTCCTCTCGCGAGAGGCGGGAGAGATCGGCCGTGCGGTCGACGAGGCGTTCGGCGACGAGGTGGACGATGCCCTCGGCGCTGCGCTGGATGCGGCCCTGCACCTCGATGAGGCGCGAGCCCATCACCTCCTTGCGGAACCTCTCCCGCAGCGTCGGCCAGACGACGCAGTTGGCGATGCCCGTCTCGTCCTCGATGGTCATGAACACCACGCCCTTGGCGCTGCCCGGCTGCTGGCGCACCAGCACGACGCCGCAGGCCTTCACGCGCCGGCCGTCGGCCTGGGCCTGGACCGTGGCGCAATCGGCCACGCCCTCCCGGGCGAGCAGGGCGCGCAGGAAGCCGACGGGATGGCCCTTCAGCGAGAGGCGCAGCGTCTGGTAATCGGCGACGACATGCTCGGGCAGCGGCATGACGGGCAGGTCCACCATCGGCTCCTCGGCGAGTTCGGCCGCGCCGGCGGCCTCGAACAGCGGCAGGGCGAGCGCGTCCGGCAGGCGGCGCACCGCCCAGGCGGCGTCGCGCCGGTCGAGGCCCATCGAGCGCATGGCGTCGGCCTCCGCGAGCTTCACCAGCGCCGCCTTGGCCAGGCCGGCCCGCCGCTGCAGGCTTTCCACCGTGGCGTAGAACCCGTTGCGGCGGGCGACGAGGCTCGCCGCCCACTCCTCGCGGAAGCCGTCGATCTGGCGCAGGCCGAGGCGCAGCGCCAGCGAGCCGTCCTCGCGCTCCTCCAGCGTGTTGTCCCACCCGCTGGCGTTGACGTCGGGCGCGCGCGCCTCGACGCCGTGCTGCACGGCGTCGCGCACGATCTGGGCCGGGGCGTAGAACCCCATCGGCTGGCTGTTCAGCAGCGCCGCGGCAAAGGCCGCGGGGTGATGGCACTTCAGCCAGGACGAGGCGTAGACCAGCAGCGCGAAGGAGGCGGCGTGGCTCTCGGGGAAGCCGTATTCGCCGAACCCCTCGATCTGCTGGAAGCAGCGGGCGGCGAACTCCGCGTCGTAGCCGCGCGCCACCATGCCCTCCACCATCTTGCGCTGGAAGAGATGGATGGTGCCGACGCGGCGGAAGGTGGCCATGGCGCGACGCAGCCTGTTCGCCTCGTCCGGGCTGAACTTCGCCGCCTCGATGGCGATGCGCATCGCCTGCTCCTGGAACAGCGGCACCCCCAGCGTCTTGCCGAGCACGCGCTCCAGCTCGTCCGGCGGACCGTGCTCGGGCGACGGGCGGGGGAAGACGACCGTTTCCTTGTTCTGCCGGCGGCGCAGATAGGGGTGCACCATGTCGCCCTGGATCGGCCCGGGCCGCACGATCGCGACCTCGATGACGAGATCGTAGAACCGCGCCGGCTTCAGGCGCGGCAGCATGTTCATCTGCGCCCGGCTCTCCACCTGAAACACGCCGAGCGAGTCTGCCTTCTGCAGCATGGCGTACACCGCCGGATCCTCGCGCGGGACCGTCGCCAGTTCCAGGTCGTCGACCCGGTGCTTGCGCAGCAGGTCGAACGCCTTGCGGATGCAGGTGAGCATGCCGAGCGCGAGCACGTCGACCTTCATGATGCCCAGCGCGTCGATGTCGTCCTTGTCCCACTCGATGAAGGTGCGGTCCGGCATCGCCGCGTTGCCGATGGGCACCGTCTCGTCGAGCCGCCCCCGCGTCAGCACGAAGCCGCCGACGTGCTGGGAGAGGTGGCGCGGAAAGCCGATGACCTGCATGGCGAGGTCGACCGCGCGGCCGATCATCGGGTTCGCCGGGTCGAGCCCGGCCTGGCGCACCTGCGTCTCGTCGAGGCCCTTGCCCCAGCTTCCCCACACCGTGTTGGCCAGCGCCGCGGTGACGTCCTCGGTGAGGCCCAGCGCCTTGCCGACGTCGCGGATGGCGCTGCGGGCGCGGTAGCTGATCACGGTGGCGGCGAGGCCGGCGCGCTCGCGGCCGTAGCGCGCGTAGATCCACTGGATCACCTCCTCGCGCCGCTCGTGCTCGAAGTCGACGTCGATGTCGGGCGGCTCGCGCCGCTCCGCCGAGACGAAGCGCTCGAACAGCAGGTCGATCTCGGTGGGATCGACCGCGGTGACGCCGAGGCAGTAGCAGACGACGGAGTTCGCGGCCGAGCCGCGGCCCTGGCACAGGATGCCGACGCTGCGCGCGTGGGCGACGATGTCGTTGACGGTGAGGAAATAGGGCGCGTAGCCGAGCTGGTCGATCAGCGCGAGCTCCTTCCCGATGATGGCCTTCACGCGCTCTGGCACGCCGCCGGGAAAGCGGCGGGCGGCGCCCTCCCAGGTGAGATCGACGAGGTGCTGCTGCGCGGTCCGGCCCGGCGGCACCGGCTCGTCCGGATACTCGTAGCGCAGCTCGTCGAGCGAGAAGCGGCAGCGCTCCAGGAAGCGCAGGGTCTCCGCGACGGCCTGCGGCCAGTGGCGGAAGAGGCGCGCCATCTCGTCGCCGTCCTTGAGGTGGCGCTCGGCATGGGCCTCCAGCATCCGCCCGGCTGTCTCGATGGTGACGTGCCCGCGGATGCAGGCCAGCACGTCCTGCAGCGGGCGGCGCTGCGGGGCGTGGTAGAGCACGTCGTTGCCCGCCATGAGCGGTACGCCGGCGGCGGCTGCGAGGTCGGCCAGCCGGGCCAGCCGGCGGCGGTCGGCCCCGGCATGGGGCATGGTGGCGAGGAGCCATGTGCTGCCGGGCGCGGCGCGGGCGACCACGGCCAGCGCGTCCGCCGTCCGCGCCGCGTCGGCCGGCGCCAGGCGGCGCGGCGGCACGACGGCGAGATTGAGCCCCGCCGGATGCCCGGCGACCGCGGCCAGCAGGTCGGCCAGCGCGAGAATGCACCCCCCCTTCTCCGCGCGGCGCTTGCCGAGCGTGAGGAGGCGCGACAGCCGGCCCCAGCCGTCGCGGTCGGCGGGGTAGGCGAGGATGCCGGGCGTGCCGTCGGCGAAGGCGAGCCGCGCGCCCACGGCGAGCCGAAGCCCGCCCTGGCCTGCCTCCGTCTCGCGCATGGCGACATGGGCGCGCACGACCCCGGCCAGCGTGTTGGTGTCGGCGATCCCGATCCCCGCCAACCCCAGCCGCGCCGCCTCCGCCACCAGTTCCTCCGGATGCGATGCGCCGGTGAGGAAGGTGAAGTTCGAGGTGACTGAGAATTCCGCGAAGGGCGTCATGGCGACCACCCACCGGCGGGCCGTGGCCGTGTCATGCGAACAGCCCGTGCAGGAACCAGCGCGGCGCGGTGGTCTCGCGGGACCAGAGGCCCTCGCGGTAGAGCCAGAAACGGTGGCCGGATTCGTCCTCGACGCGGAAGTAGTCGCGTGTCGGCGGGGCCTCGCCCGCCGCCCGCCACCATTCCGGGGCGATGCGCTCCGGCCCCTCGGCGCGGTGGACGGCGTGGACGACGCGTCGCCAGCGG
>JAIYAB010000260.1 GCA_027489275.1 Hyphomicrobiales bacterium | reverse complement strand
TACTCCTCGACCGACTTCACCTCCGGCTTCGGTGGCACCTCTGCGGCCGCGCCCATGGTGACGGCGGCGGTGGCGCGGATGCTGTCGGCCAATGCCGGGCTTGGCTGGCGCGACGTGCAAGATATCCTGGCGATCAGCGCCGACCACACGACGCCTGCCGGGCTCAACGGCACGCTTGCCGGCAACATGCAGAACGGCTGGCTGATCAACAAGGCCGACAACGTCAACGGCGGCGGCCTGCACTACTCCAACGACGTCGGCTTCGGCCGCCTCGACGTGTTCGAGGCAGTCCGCTTCGCCGAGGTGTGGAGGAACTTCGGCCCGGCCCAGACCACGGCGAACGAGCAGGTCGGCACCGTCTCCGGCGCGACCAATCTCGCCCTGCGCGACCTGACCACCGCCTCGACCAGTTTTGTCGTGACCCGCGCCCTGGAGCTCGAGAGCGTCGCGCTGACGCTCACGCTGAGCCACGGCAACGTCAACGACCTGCGCGTGGAACTGGTCTCGCCGGAGGGCACCCGCACCGTCGTCCTGACGCCGATGTCGGGCACGCAGTCGGTCGCCGGCTGGCAGTGGACCTTCACGTCGGAGGCGCTGCGCGGCGAACTCTCCGCCGGCACCTGGAGGCTGAACGTCACCGACACGCGCGCCAACGGCCTGCAGGGCACGCTCACCGGCTGGAAGCTCGACGTCTATGGCGACGCGCCCGCGCTGAACGACGTCATGCACATCACCGACGAGTTCGAGAAGATGGCGGCGCTCGACGCCTCGCGGCGGACGCTGCGCGACCTCGACGGCGGCACGGACTGGATCAACATGGCGAGCCAGACCGAGGCGGTGAACGTCAACCTCTCGCCCGGCGTCGCCACGACCGTCGGCGGGCGCAGCTTCTTCACCATCGCCGCCGGCTCGACCTTCGAGAACGTCGTCACCGGAGACGGCAACGACGTCGTGACCGGCAACGCCGTGGCCAACCGGCTGCTCGGCATGCGGGGCGACGACGTGCTGCAGGGCCTCGGCGGCGCCGACACGATCGACGGTGGGCTCGGCACCGACACCGTCCGCTATGCGACCTCTGCGGCGGGCGTCGTCGTGAACCTCGCCACCAACGTCAATGTCGGCGGCGATGCGCAGGGCGACGTGCTCGTCTCCGTCGAGAATGTGGTGGGTTCGTCCCTGAACGATGTGATCACCGGCGACGCCGGCGCCAACGGCCTCGACGGCGGCGCCGGGAACGACCGCATCCTCGGCGGCGCCGGGGCAGATGTGCTGTCGGGCGGCCTCGGCAACGATACCCTCGTCGGCGGCGCCGGCAACGACCGCCTGCTCGGCGGGCTGGGGACGGACATCTACGCCTTCGACTTCTCGGGCTTCGGCCGCGACGTGGTCGCTGGCTTCGAGTGGGGCCTCGACCGGCTCGACCTGCGCGGGGCCTCTACAAGCGCGCTGGTGTCCTGGTCGACGGTCGGCGCCGACCTCATGGTTGCCATCGCCGGATCGCTCGACGCCATCGTGCTCGAGGGCCAGGGCGGGCGCCAGCTCGCCGCGCGCGACTTCATCTGGGGCTGAGTCGCCGTCGGATCATGCCGGGCGGTGTCTTCTGTCCGGCTCAGGCCGGGTGGATGCGGCCCTCGGGCGGGGGAGGGAGCCGGGCTGGTCGGCGCGATCGTGGGCGCGGTGATCGCGCTGTCGCTCTCGAGCATGATCGCGCGCAACCGGCGCGGCGCCGAACTCGCGCTTGCGCTTCGTCACGGCCGTCATCGACGTGTTCTGCGCCTTCCACAAACGGGCCCTCGATGATGCCGGCTGGTGGTCGCCCCAACTCTGAACTCACGGCTCCGCGTGCGCGTGTTGGTCGGCATATGGCGCGGTTCAAGCACCCGAACCCACAACGCCGCCCAATCGTCTTGTGATTGATTCCGCAGCAGCCCTGAGGCCCGAGTGGAAGCGGTCAACGACCTCCAACTCTGTTGACTCGACAAAGGGAATACTCACGGCCGCGACGCACTCGCCTCTGTCGTCGAAGACCGGCCGCGCAATCGCGAAGACGCCTGCCGCAAACTCTCCCTCGTCTCTTGCGAAGCCTTCGACCCGGACCTGCCTCAGCACGGCTTCCAGTTCTACCGGATCGGTGAATGTCCTCGCGGTCATCTGGATCAGAGGCCTTGAAAGAACTTCCTTCCTGACCCGGTCGGGAGCGAAGGCGAGGAGAACTTTACTTGCTGCGCCTGCATGCAGGGGAAAGCGGCGGCCGACCTGCGTGGTGACGGAATAGGTCTGCGGGCTCTCGGCGACTGCCACGACCAGTGCGACATGGTCGTCCAAGACAGACAGTTTCATGCCGCAGTCGAGGGTTCTCGCGAGCTCGTCGATGATGGGGCGTGCGATCGAGACGATATCGGAGCCGGACTTGACGGCACGGGCAAGTCGGACGAGGCGGGGCCCAAGTTCGAAGCCGCCCCGGCTGTCGCGTAGTGCGACATCGTAATCTTCGAGCGACTTCAGAATTCGGTAAATCGTCGATCTCGGGATCGGGAGAATGGCGGCCAGATCTCTGATCGACGCCCCGGGTTGCCTCGCGAGAGCATCCATCACCTCGATGGCGCGCTCGACGGCTGGAATTCCATGATCGGCCAATATGCCCTCCCGAGCGTGCCCCCGGGCGCGCTTGACAATCGTTCATACCTGAAAATATCATTCTTATAAGAACAGTCAATTCATATTTGAAGAAGCGCAAATGGAGGAGACACCCAATGGCCACTCGTCGATCCATGCTTGTCGGAGGCTTCGCGCTCGTTGCGACGACCTTGTCGGCGCCCGGTATCCCGCTGGCTCAGCAGAGAACCGTCAACTGGATCACCCACCCCGTCATCTTCGACGTGACGGGAAAAGGTGAACTGCTAAAGAAATTCACCGAGCAGACCGGCATCAAGGTGGAAGTCACGACCTTCCCGACCGACGCGCTGGCGCAGCGCATTCCTGCAGAGTTCATCGCCAACAGCGATGCCTTTGATCTGATGAGCATCGCGGAGTCATTCTGGACGACGTCCCTGGCGCGCTTTGCAGAACCGCTCGAATCCTTCATCGAGAAGTCCCCGCTGCCGGCCGGCGGGTTGGCCGACTTCTCTGCCGGAATGGTGCAACAGTTCCGCGTGCCGCAGACGGCGCAAGGGC
>JAIYAB010000026.1 GCA_027489275.1 Hyphomicrobiales bacterium | reverse complement strand
GCCGGGCCACGTCCACCTGAAGGACCTCGGCCAGCTGGTGGCGCGCGAGGTCGAGAAGGCCGGCGGCGTCGCCAAGGAGTTCAACACCATCGCCGTCGACGACGGCATCGCGATGGGCCATGACGGCATGCTCTACAGCCTGCCCTCGCGCGAGATCATCGCCGACAGCGTCGAGTACATGGTCAACGCCCACTGCGCCGACGCGCTGGTGTGCATCTCCAACTGCGACAAGATCACCCCCGGCATGCTGATGGCCGCACTGCGGCTGAACATCCCGACCGTCTTCGTGTCCGGCGGCCCGATGGAGGCCGGCAAGGTGGTGTGGAACGACACCGTCAAGAAGATGGACCTGGTCGACGCCATGGTCGCGGCGGCCGACGACAAAATCTCCGACGAGGAGGTCGCCGCCATCGAGAAGGCCGCCTGCCCGACCTGCGGCTCCTGCTCGGGCATGTTCACTGCCAACTCGATGAACTGCCTGACCGAGGCGCTTGGCCTCTCGCTGCCCGGCAACGGCTCGACGCTGGCCACCCACGCCGACCGAAAGCGCCTGTTCATCGAGGCCGGCCACCTCGTGGTGGACCTCGCCAGGCGCTACTACGAGCAGGACGACACGTCCGTCCTGCCCCGCTCCATCGCCAGCTTCGGGGCGTTCGAGAATGCCATGACGCTCGACATCGCCATGGGCGGCTCCACCAACACGGTGCTGCACCTGCTCGCCGCCGCGCACGAGGCGGAGGTGGACTTCACGATGGAGGACATCGACCGCCTGTCGCGCCGCGTGCCGGTGCTGTGCAAGGTCGCCCCGTCGGTCGCCAACGTCCACATGGAGGACGTGCACCGCGCCGGCGGCATCATGTCCATCCTCGGCCAGCTCGACAATGCCCGCCTGCTCAACCGCGATCTCCCGACGGTGCATTCGCGCAGCCTCGGCGAGGCGCTGGACCGGTGGGACATCAGCCGCACCAACTCCGAGACCGTGCGCACCTTCTACCGCGCGGCCCCTGGCGGCGTGCCGACGCAGGTGGCGTTCAGCCAGGAGCGCCGCTACGACGACCTCGACATGGACCGCACGAAGGGCTGCATCCGCGACGCGGAGCACGCCTATTCGCAGGACGGCGGCCTCGCGGTGCTCTCGGGCAACCTCGCCCAGGACGGCTGCATCGTGAAGACGGCGGGCGTGGACGCCTCGATCCTCGTCTTCTCGGGCCCGGCCCGCATCTTCGAGAGCCAGGACGCCGCGGTCGGCGGCATCCTCGGTGGCGCCGTGAAGGCCGGCGACGTGGTGGTGATCCGCTACGAGGGTCCGCGCGGGGGACCCGGCATTCAGGAAATGCTCTATCCGACGAGCTACCTGAAGTCGAAGGGGCTCGGAAAGGCCTGCGCGCTGGTCACCGACGGCCGCTTCTCGGGCGGTACCTCGGGCCTCTCCATCGGACACGTCTCGCCCGAGGCGGCCGAGGGTGGCCTGATCGGCCTCGTCGAGGATGGCGACATGATCGACATCGACATCCCCAACCGGTCGATCGACCTGAGGGTCAGCGACGCGGTGCTGGCGGCGCGCCGCGCGGCGATGGAGGCGAAGGGCAAGGCAGCTTGGCAGCCTGCGCACCCGCGCAAGCGCAAGATCACCACCGCGCTGCGTGCCTACGCCTCGATGACCACCAGCGCCGCCCGCGGCGCGGTGCGCGAGGTGAAGTAGGCGCGTTGGGGACGGACGCAGGGTCGCGCCCCGGCGCCCTGCGTCAGCCGCGGCCGCCGTCGACGGGGAGGACCTGGCCGTTGATCCAGGCCGCCTGTTCGCTGGCCAGGAAGACGGCTGCGTGGGCGACGTCCTCCGGGCGGCCGTAGCGGCGCGGCAGGTTGGTGCCGCCGTCGTCCTCGCGCGCCCCGCCGTTCTCCGTCTCGATGTCGCCCGGCAGGACTGCGTTCACGGTGATGCCGTAGGGAGCGACGTCCGCTGAGACGCGACGGGTGACGCCGACGAGGGCGTGCCTCGCGGTGTCCGCGGCGGGGTCGCCCGAACCCTGGCCGTTCGGCGACGCCACGAGCACGATGCGGCCGAAGCCGGCGCGCTTCATGGCGGGCGCGCAGGCCTGGGCGAGCCAGAACCCGGTTTCCACACCCATGGCGATGACGGCGCGCCAGTTGTCCTGGTCGATGCTCTCGGTCGCCTCGTCGTCGGGCGCCTCGGCGGTCGCGGCGGTGTGGATCAGCACGTCGATGCGACCCTCGGTCTCGATGACGAACCGGACCGCCTCATGCGCATCGTGCCGGTCGCGCACGTCGAAGCGGTGGTAGCGCGCGCCGATGCGGCCGGCGAGGTCGTGGAGGGTGGAATCGTCGGCCGTGATGTGGACCGCGGCTCCGGACTGCCTCAGCACCTCTGCGACGGCGCCGCAGATCGTTGGCGAAGTGCCGGTGACGAGCGCCACACGGCTGTCGAATGAAAGGCGCATTGGGTCTCGAATATGACGGAAGACAAAGGAGCCCGACGCAAGCCGGACACCGCCCATAGAGTCCCGTCTCGTCCCGAAAAGCAAAGGCTCCGCCTGCGACGTCCCGTCGCAGGCCCATGGGCAGCCGTTGCTGCACTGCGGCAAGAATTCGCGCGTCTTCAGACGCGGTAAACGCCGTTCCGCTTGACCAGCACATTCGTTCCCACCTGAACCCGCTGGTAAAGATCGGCTACATCCTCATTGAGGAGGCGGATGCAGCCGCTGGATACCTGCTCGCCGATGCTCCACGGCTCGTTGGTGCCGTGAATGCGGAACAGGATGTCGCGCCCGTCCTGGTAGAGATACATCGCCCGCGCGCCGAGCGGATTGTCGATGCCCGCCTCGACGAAGCGCGGCAGGTCGGGGTTGAGGCGCACCATCGTGCTGGTGGGGCTCCAGTCCGGCCAGACGGACTTGCGGCCGACATAGGCGCGCCCGCGCCAGGAGAATCCTTGCCGCCCCACACCCGCGCCGTAGCGCAGCGCCGTACCGTCGCCGTTGACGAGGTAGAGCTTGCGCTCGTCCACGTCGACCACGACCGTGCCCTTCGATTCAGGCCCGGCGTACTTCACCGTCTGGCGGTGGAATTTCGGATCGAGCCTCGACTTGTCGACCAGCGGAATGTTGTGCGGCTCGTCCGGCATGGAGCCGACGTACCAGCCGGCAAACTCGTCGTAACCCGCGCCGGGCGGGTTCGGCTGGATAGTGTTGCACGCGGCGAGCGGGGCGCCGGCAAGGGCGCCGAGCATCATGCGACGGGTCAGCATCGAATCAGCAAATCCTGGAGAGCATCGATTTGCGCTTCTTCTAGGGTCAGCCGGTTGCGATGTCAGCCACACATATTCGCGAACGGGCGCTCGGGAGCCTCTCACGGGCCTCCCGCCTCACGTGCACCGTCGCGTGTTGCTGCGACGCAACATGCATCGCACGGCTGTTGAATGTCCGGGGCACATCCTCGCCGCAGCGCCGGCGCGGGCGGCAGAGGTCAGAATTCCTCCCAGCCGGGCTCCGCGCGGGCCTGGCCGCCGGCAGCCGCCTGCGGGCGCGGCCGTCCCTGCGGGACCGTGCGGGACCCTGCGAAGGCATCCCGCGCGAGCCTGCGGAGCCGCTCGGGTTCGCTCGCCGGCGGCATCGCGGCCGAGCCGGCGGCGTGCCGGAACGACGCGGGCTGCGCCTCCTGCGACCAGCCGGCATGCGCGCCGCCGGTGCGGAAGGCGGCCACCAGGTCGTTGAGGCGCTGAATCTGCTGGGTGAGGGAGGCCGCCGAGGCGGCGCTCTCCTCGGCCAGCGCCGCGTTCTGCTGCGTCATCTCGTCCATGTGCGCCACGGCCTGGCTCATCTCGTCGATGCCGCGCGCCTGCTCGCTGGAGGCGGCGGAGATCTCGGTGACGGTGCCCGCCACCTTCTGCGAGGCGTCAACGATCTTGCCGAGCGCGTCGCCCGCCGAGCGCACCAGCTTCACCCCTTCGGAGACAGCGCCGGTCGAGATTTCGATGAGGTTGCCGATGTCCTTGGCGGCGACGGCGGAACGCTGCGCCAGCGTCCGCACCTCCGAGGCCACCACGGCGAAGCCCTTGCCCGCCTCCCCCGCCCGCGCCGCCTCGACGGCCGCGTTGAGCGCGAGGAGATTCGTCTGGAAGGCGATATCGTCGATCACGGTGGTGATGGCGGAGATCTTCTGGCCCGCCTGCTCGATCCGCGCCATTGCGCTCACAGCTTGCGTGACGATCGATCCGCCCGTGCCGGCCAGCGTCGTGGCCTCCTCGGCCACGTCGACCGCCTGCCGCGAGGACTGGGCGGAGGTCTTCACCGATGCGGCCAGTTGTTCCGTGGTCGCCGCCGTCTCCTCGAGCGAGGACGCCTGCTCCTCGGTGCGTTTCGAGAGATCGTCCGCGCCCGAGGTGATTTGCGTCGCAGCGGTGGCCACGTCCACGGCGGTGGTCTGGATCGTGCGTACCGTCTCCGACAGCCGCGCCACGGTGGTGTTGACCGCCTCCTTCAGGTCGCCG
>JAIYAB010000202.1 GCA_027489275.1 Hyphomicrobiales bacterium | reverse complement strand
GAGCCGGATTCGCGCAGGTCGGCGAGCTGGGGGCGCTTGTCGTCGCGATTCTCCACCTGGCGGGAGAGCTGGGACAGGGCGACGACGGGGACCGACAGTTCCTTGGCGAGCGCCTTGAGGCCGGTTGTGATCTCGGTGAGCTCCTGCACCCGGTTCTCGCCCTTCTTCGACGATCCCGACAGGAGCTGCAGGTAATCGACGACGAGGAGGTCGAGCCCCTTCTGCCGCTTGAGGCGGCGGGCGCGGGCGGTGAGCTGGGCGATCGAGATGCCGCCGGTCTGGTCGATGTAGAAGGGCAGGCGCTCCATCTCGCGGGCTGCGTCGGCGACGCGTGCGAAGTCGTCGTCCGAGATTTCGCCGCGGCGGATCTTGTAGGAGGCGACGCCCGACTGCTCGGCCACGATTCGGGTGGCGAGCTGCTCGGACGACATTTCCAGCGAGAAGAAGCCGACAATCCCGCCGTCGAGCCGCTTGATGGCGCCGTCCGGCTGGCGCTCGCCGACGTAGGCCTTGGCGACGTTGAAGGCGATGTTGGTGACGAGCGACGTCTTGCCCATGGCGGGGCGGGCGGCGAGGATCACGAGGTCGGAGGGCTGCAGTCCGCCCATCATGCGGTCGAGGTCGGTCAGGCCGGTCGAAATGCCCGACAGCTTGCGCTCTCGCTTGAACGCCTCCGCCGCCATGTCGATGGCGCCGCGCAGCGCCGTGGAGAATGCCTGGAAGCCACCCTCGTAGCGTCCGCGCTCGGCCAGTTCGTAGAGGCGTCGCTCCGCGTCCTCGATCTGCTTGCGCGGGGTCTCGTCCACGGGCGCGTCGTAAGCGACGTTGACCAGATCCTCGCCGATGACGATGAGCTGGCGGCGCATGGCGAGGTCGTAGACCGTGCGGCCGTAGTCCTCCGCGTTGATGACGGTCGTCGCCTCGGCCGCCAGGCGGGCGAGATACTGGGAGACGGTGACGCCACCGAGGTCCTGGTCACCGAGGAACGTCTTCAGCGTGATCGGCGTGGCGAGCTTGCCGCCGCGGATCAGCGACTGGCTGACCTCATAGATGCGCCTGTGCACGTCCTCGGAGAAATGCTCCGGCTCGAGGAAGTCGGAGACGCGGTAATAGGCGTCGTTGTTGACGAGAATGGCCCCCAGCAGGGCCTGCTCAGCCTCGATGTTGTGTGGGGCCGTCCGGTACTGCGGCTCCGGTACGGGAACGGTCGCGAAGGAATAGGCCATGGCCGGCGTCGAATCGCTTTCGGGGAGTGCGGATCATAGCATCGCTCCGCGGACCGGACGTGTGCCACGCCGGCCCGACCCGGGTCGACCGCCCCGCCGGCTTGTTCCCAATGTCCACAGTAACCGCACGACGAATGTCGTCGCCGACGCCCGCGCCTGCGATTCCGCTTGACCCGGCCGACCGACGGTGGGGCGTCGTCCCGGCAGGGCGCGGGCCGCCTCCGCCACACCGGGGGCGGCGGGTTCCGTTCGCCATGGCGGCGGTCAGTATGTGGCGCGGCCGCCCGAGAGGTCGAAGACGGCGCCGGTCGTGAAGGAGTTGTCGGCCGAGCACAACCACGCAATCATCGCGGCCGCCTCGTCTACCTTGAGGAAGCGTCCGCGTGGGATGCGCGAGAGCATGTAGTCGATGTGCTGCTGGCTGATCTGGTCGAAGATCTTGGTCTTGGCGGCTGCCGGCGTCACGCAGTTCACGGCGATGTCGTGGGCCGCGAGTTCCTTGCCGAGCGACTTGGTGAGCGCGATGACGCCCGCCTTCGCGGCCGAATAGGCGGCGGCGTTGGGGTTGCCCTCCTTGCCGGCGATGGACGCGACATTGACGATACGCCCGTACTTCTGCGCGACCATCCCGGGCACGATCGCCTTGCAGCAGTAGAAGACGCCGTTGAGGTCGATGTCGACGATGCGCCGCCACTCGGCGACCGGGTAGTCGAGCACCGGCATGGTCGGCCCGGAAATGCCGGCATTGTTGACGAGAACCTCGATGCGCCCGTGCGCCTTCAGTGTCGCGGCGGCGGCGGCAGCGACGCTGTCGGGATCGTCCTGCTCGTAGACGGCGGTCGAGACGGCGCCCAGCTTGCCCAGGTCGGCGGCGGCCTCAGCCAGGAGGCCGGCATCGCGGTCCCACAGCGCGACCGCGGCGCCCGATTCGAGCAGCCGTGTCGCCACCGCTTGGCCGATGCCCTGCGCCGCACCTGTGACCACGGCCACGCGGCCCTGAAGATCGATCCTGTTGCTCATGATTGCGTCTCCCTTCCCCCTGTTGGCGGCATCTTAGCCATGGATGCGCCGTGGTCGAGCGATATGGCCCGCAACGCTCCCGGCCGGCATCGCCACATCTCAGCCAAAGGTCGTGCGACGGCCTACCGTCTTGCGCTCTGCGATCCGCTGGGATAAGCCTCGCCCGACTTCGCTCGCAGGGCAAAACCGCGCGGAATTTCAACTTTTTCCGGCTCGGACGGTTCGGCAGGCGGACATTCGGGGGACTTCAGACCGCGCGAGCGGTCACGGCGGGTGGGGACCCGCCGACGTGGGGAGGCATGATGCCCCAACTGCTGAACGACTACCTGCCGCTGGTCATCTTCATCGGTGTGTCGGGTTTGATCGGCGTCGCGCTGCTGGTGGCGCCCTTCATCGTTGCCTACTCGCGCCCGGACACCGAGAAGGTCTCCGCCTACGAGTGCGGCTTCAACGCGTTCGACGACGCGCGCATGAAGTTCGACATCCGCTTCTACCTGGTGTCGATCCTCTTCATCATCTTCGACCTCGAAGTCGCCTTCCTGTTCCCCTGGGCCGTGGCTTTCCATGACGTGGGGGCATTCGGGTTCTGGTCGATGATGGTGTTCCTCGGAGTCCTCACCGTCGGCTTCGCCTACGAATGGAAGAAGGGAGCGCTGGAATGGGATTGACCGCTGGACAGCCCGGGACGCTGGTGGCCCAGGCGCCGCGCGGCATCATCGATCCCGCGACCGGCAAGCCCGTCGGTTCGAACGATCCGTTCTTCACGGACGTCAACGCCGAACTGGCCGACAAGGGCTTCCTTGTCACCTCGACGGACGACCTCATCCAGTGGGCGCGCACGGGCTCGCTCATGTGGATGACGTTCGGTCTTGCCTGCTGCGCGGTCGAAATGATGCAGATGTCG
>JAIYAB010000096.1 GCA_027489275.1 Hyphomicrobiales bacterium | reverse complement strand
TCTACTACAAGACCTTCATCGGCCGCGGCGGCAATGAATGGCCGCGCTGGGAGCCGCTCATCCGCCGACTGGCCGGGCTCGGACCCGCGTCGGCGGCACCCGACACGCTTCCATCGGAGACGCGCTTCGATCACGTCGACGTAGTGGTCGTCGGCGCCGGTCCTGCCGGCCTGAGCGCTGCGCTCGCCGCCTCCGGGGGTGGGGCGCAGGTGCTGCTGGTGGAGGACGGTCCGGAGCCCGCCGCGGCTTCCGGCTGGCGGCCGGAATGCGCCGCGTCCGGCGTCGTCTCGGACCTCGTCGCGCGGGTACGCACGGACCCCGCGATCACGCTGCTCTGCAACGCCGCCGCGCTCGGCATCCACCATGACGGGCTCGTCACTGTGCATGAGCGTCGCCCGGAGCAGCCTTTCTTGCGCGACCGCCTGAGCAAGGTGCGCGCCGGTCGCGTGGTGCTCGCCACCGGATGTCTTGAGCAGCCGCTGGTCCTCGCTGGCAACGACCGTCCCGGCGTGATGCTTGCCGGTGCGGCGGCAACCTACCTCGCCCGCCACGGCGTGGCCGCCGGCGAACGGGCCGTGCTGGTCGCCAACAATGCCGAGGGACTCGCAGCCGCCTGCTTGCTCCGCGCAGCGGGCGTGGATCTGGCGGCCGTCATCGACATGGGCGGCTCACTGGCCGAGGGCGGTGAGACCGTGCGCATCGTCGATCCTGCGGCGCTGTCAATCCGCGGCGGACGCCGCGTCCGCGCTGTGCATGCCGTGGACCGCGACGGGCGAAGGCATACACTGGCCTGCGACCTCGTGTTGCTGTCCGGCGGCTTCCAGCCGACACTCGCGCTGTGGACCCAGGCGGGCGGAGCCATCGCCTGGAGCGAGGCGGCTCAGGCCCTGATGCCCGTGGGCGATGTGCCGGGCGTGATGCTCTGCGGCTCGGCGGCTGGGCACGTGGGGCTCGACGCCGCCATCGCAGGCGGCCAGGCGGCGGGCGCGGGAGCGCAGCCGGCGCTTGGCCCGGGCGTCGCCTGCGCGCCCGCGCTGTCCGCGCAGCCGCTGCGCGCGGGCGAGCCGGCGTTCGTCGACATCCACAATGACGTGACCGCTGACGACATCGCACTGGCCCGCCGGGAGAACTTCCGTGCCATCGACCACGTGAAGCGCTACACGACGCTGGGCATGGGTCCCGACCAGGGTCGCACCTCGGCGCGCAATGGCGCGGCGCTGGCTGCGGGGCCGGACGGCCAGTCCGGCGCCATCCGTACAACGACGATGCGACCGCCCTGGCGGCCTGTCCCGTTCGCCGCCGTCGCCGGCACCCGCGCCGGCGCGCTCGCGGCGCCGTTCCGGACGACGCCGCTGACCGCGCAATTCGAGGCCATGGGGGCGGTGATGTACGAGGCAGGGGCGCAGTGGCGCCGCCCCGGCTATTTCCCTCGGGCCGCCGACGAGACGCTGGACGATGCGGCCCGCCGTGAAGCGCTGGCGGTGCGCAATGGAGTCGGCGCCTATGACAGCTCGCCACTGGGCAAGATCGAGGTGGCTGGGCCGGATTCCGGACGGTTCCTGGATATCGTCTACGCCGGACGCATCAGCACCATGAAGCCCGACACCGGACGCTACGGCCTGATGCTGCGCGAGGACGGCCGCATCTTCGACGACGGCGTCGTGTTCCGCCGTGCGACAGACCGCTTTCTTGTGACGACGACCACCGGCAATGCCGCGTCCGTCCTGTCGTGGCTCGAATATCTGAAGGCTGTGGCCTTCCCCGGTCTCGACCTGCAACTGCTCGATGTCAGCGAGCAATGGGCGGACATCTGCGTTTGCGGGCCGCGCGCCCGCGACGTCATGGCCAAGGTGACTGCGGTAATCGACCTGACGCGCGAGGCCTTCCCGTTCATGGCGGTCCGGCAGGGCGAGGTCGCAGGTGTGCCCGCCCGCGTCAAGCGGGTCGGCTTTACGGGTGAACTCAGCTTCGAGATCTGGACCGCCCGGCGCCATGCCGTGGCGGTCTGGGATGCCGTGATGGATGCCGGAGCGGACTTTGGCATCGTTCCCGTAGGATCGGAGACCAGTCACGTGCTGCGGGTCGAGAAGGGCTTCCTGTCCGTCGGCCACGAGGTCGACGGCATCGCCAATCCCTTCGACCTCGGTCTGGGGCGGCTGGTAGCAATGGACAAGTGCGACTTCGTGGGCCTTCACGCCCTGCGTCGCGACCTTGCCGACACCCGGCCCCGGCCGGAACTTGTCGGCCTGTTAGTCGATCAGGGTCCTCGCCTACCAGAGGGCGCACCGATCATCGACGGGCCCGGCCTGTCGCCGGGGTTCGTAACGGCTTCCGTGGACAGTCCGCTGCTTTCGCGACCGGTGGCGTTGGCCCTCCTCGAAGCAGGGCGCTCCCGCCTCGGCAGCATGGTGACCGTCGAGGCAGAAGGAGCCGCGAGGGCCTGTCAGGTGGTCGAACCGGTGTTCCACGATCCGACCGGTGAGAGGCTGAGGGCCTGATATGCCGTACAGCGCCAGCATCCGCGCCGCCCCGGCCCGGCCGATGATCGCCGTCGAGGCCGGGCAGTCCGATCTGTTCGCCGTTGCGCGCGCGTTCGGTGCAGTTCTGCCTGACTGCGGGGTCTCCGTCATGGCGGGTGGCGGCGTACTCCATCGGTTCGGCCCCGGGTCGCTACTGTGGACAGGTGGACCGGACAAGTCCTCACCGGACCGGTCTTTGCTGGACACCGCGCATGCGACGGGCGCCCGTATCGTCGCCGACGTCTCCGACGCATATGGCTGGATCGATCTCGCCGGTGTCCATGCGCTCGCCGTGCTGGCGCAGGGTGTGGCGCTGGATCTGCGGGCCGAGGCGTTCCCTCCCGGCGCATCGGTGCGTACCCTCGCCTTCGGGGTAGAGGCAATCCTGTGCCGAGCCGCCCCGAACACTTTCGCGATCGCCTGCCGCGCAAGCTATCGCGACTTCCTGCTCGCCCGCTTGCGGCTCGCTGCCGACCCGGCCGGGGAGACCCGCGGATGCAACGGCGGCAACGTCACCACACTTCAAAGGTGAAGCCGCGGCGCATGACGCGGATCTCGTCGGGATCGTCCGCGCTCCAAGGTCACCAACATGACTGTTATTCTGCGCTGTACCCATGCCCGGACCGGGCGAGGAACTGGCGCCAGCCCGCATCGATGTGCTCCGCCAACGCCTTGACCGCGGCCTGCGTGCTGCCCGTCTCAATCATCGCCAACATGTGCTCGTGCTCGGCGAGAACCGCCTCGAAGCGGGGCTTGCCGGCCTCCTGCATTGTGAAGGGATACTTCGCCCACAGGATGCGCACGAAGCTCAGCGTCTGCGGGCTGTCGGCCATCTCGTAGAGCCGGAAATGGAACCGGTAGTTCGTCGTGCGCACGCCGACGCGATCTTCCGCGACAGCGGCAGCGGCGACTGCGGCCTGCAGCGCCCGCAGCTCCCCGAGCCTGTCCGGCGTCATCATCTTCATCGCGAGCACGACGAGATCGCGCTCGAGCAGCAGGCGGAGTCGGTGAATCTCGCCGGCCTGCTTCGTGTCGATCTCCGGCACCAGCAGGCCGCGATGCGACACGCCAACGACATAGCCCTCGGCCTCCAGCACATGAAGGGCCTCGCGCACGGGCGTGATTGAAACGCCGAGCTCGCGCGCGATGTCGGCCTGCTTCAGCCGTTCGCCGCGCCGGTAGGTTCCTGCAATGACCCGCTCCCGCAGGATCTCCGCGACCTGGTCCTGCTTGGTCAAGAACATCGCGCGCCCCGAACTCCCTTCCGACCTCGTGACTGCGCCCGTCCGAATTCATCCGATTCGCGCCGCCGCGAGTGTCGGATGCGATACCAGTTCCACGGGGGTCCCCGCCACCGTCCGCCGCTGAAGCAGGATACTGGGAGAATAAAATGCATTTTACATCGCTTTGTCGCGACGGCAGGATACATCGGCGCGATCGCCCGCGTCAGCGCGCGCGATCCCTCCTCGCGCCTCCCGCCGCCGGAGTTCCCCTCAATGATGCACCTCAAGAACAAGATCGCCGTCGTCGGCGTGGGGACGACCGCCTACGGGACCTTCCCCGAGATCGACGACTACGGACTTGCCGCCCGCGCTTTTCGCAACGCCGTCGACGACTGCGGCCTCGACAAGGGCCGGATCGATGGGCTGCTGTGCTGCCGCGTTCCCTTCTATGCCCGGATGGGCGAGATCCTCGGCCTCGACCCGCGCTGGACGATCCAGCTTCCGCCGCACGGCCGCATGGCGGGCATGGCCGTCGTCGAGGCGATGATCGCGCTGGAGACCGGCGCAGCCGACTACGTCGCCCTGCTTTACGCCAACATCGGCCGCTCGCGCCGGGTCAACTACGGCGGCGAGGAGGTGGCCGGCGTGTGGGATCCGTGGGGCTTCACCTCGCCCGGCGCGGCCCATGCGATGATGTTTCGCATGCACATGGAACGCTATGGCACCACGACGCGGCAACTGGGCGAGGTGTCCGTCGCCTTCCGCCGCCACGCCGGCCTGCATCCGGACGCGGTGATGAAGACGCCGATCACGCTCGACGACCACGCCGCCGCCCGTCCCATCGTCGAGCCCCTGCGTCTGCTCGACTATTGCCTCATCAACGACGGAGCCGTCTGCCTGATCCTGACCACGGCGGAGCGGGCGCGGGACCTCAGGAAGCCGCCGGTGCTGATCTCGGGCGTCGGCGCGCGCGACGCCTTCCGCCGCAGCGCGATTCCCAATTTCGATCCGGACTTCTGGTATGCGGAAACCCGCGAGGCGGGCGAGGCTGCCTACCGGATGGCGGGCGTGGGGCCGGCCGATGTCGACGCGCTCATGTGCTACGACAATTTCAGCCCGACGGTCCTGTTCAGCCTCGAGGGGCTGGGATTCTGCGGCCGGGGCGAGGCGGGCGCTTTCGTCGAGGGCGGGCGGCTGCAGATCGACGGCGACCTTCCCACCAACACGGACGGGGGCCACCTCTCCAATTCCTACATGCAGGGCTGGGCGCTCAACGTCGAGGCCGTGCGCCAGCTCCGTGGCGAGTGCGGCGCGCGCCAGGTCGCAAACTGCGAAGTCGTTCAATATGTTGCGGTGACGCCCTGCACGCGTTCGATCATCTACACAAGGGGCTGAGCCATGCTGACATACAACAAGCCGCTGCCCCCGGACGACCCGCTCTTCGCTCCTTTCTGGGCGAACGCCCGGTCGCGCCGTCTGTCCATCCAGTGCTGCCGGGCCTGCGGCGACCGGCGGTTTCCGCCGGGCCCGGTCTGCCCGCGCTGCCTGTCCGAGGACCAGGACTGGGACACGGTGAGCGGTCGCGGCACGCTCGTGTCGTGGGTGCGCTTCCACCGCGCCTACTGGGCGGGATTCGTCCAGGAGATCCCCTACGATTGCTGCCTGGTGCAGCTCGAGGAAGGGCCTCTCCTGGTCTCGAACTTCGCCGGGCCGCCGCCCGCACCGCTGCGCAGCGGCCTGCCTCTCAGGGTGGTCTTCGAGGACATCACCGACCGCTACACGCTGCCGAAGTTCGTGGCGGCCTGAACCGGCACGGCGTCGCAGCCGACCGCCGGACGTGCGCCAGCAGACCGCGGCGATCCGGCCGTGCGCCGCGCGCCGGCCGGCGCCGGGCACCGCGCGGCACGGCCGGCGCCTGGAGGCGCCCTGGCAGAACGCGGACGGCCCTTGCGGAATAAATTATATGATGCATTCTTCCCGGACCATTCTACCACCCCGATGCCGGCCCGCATGACCAACCGCCGCCCTCGCGGCGAGATCGAGACTTCCGATGACGGACCCGACGACAGCGAGACCCTATGAGGGCGTCAGGATCATCGATCTCACGCGGGAGCTCGGCGGATATTGCGGCCGGCTCTTTGCCGACCTCGGCGCAGAGGTGATCAGGGTCGAGCCGCCTGCCGGGCTTCGAGATCGCCGTACGCAACCCATGGCTGCAGACGGCGCAGGGATACCCTTCCGGTTCCTCAACCTGAACAAGAAGAGCGTCATCCTCGACATCTCGATCCCCGAGGGGCTTGCCACGTTCCACGATCTCGTCGCCGCCG
>JAIYAB010000259.1 GCA_027489275.1 Hyphomicrobiales bacterium | reverse complement strand
TCCCGGACAAGTGCCTCGAGATGGGCGACGTCGCCGACTACCTCGGCAAGAAGTACGGCGGATGGGTTCCCGCGGCCGAGGCCACCGGCAAGAGCAAGGGCAAGTGGATCGCCATCCCCGTTGCCTTCAACGGCGGCTACATCAACTACCGCATCTCCATGATCCAGAAGGCCGGCTTCAAGTCCGTGCCCGGCGACACGGCGGGCTTCCTCGAGCTGATGCGCGCCCTGAAGAAGAACAACACCCCCGGCGGCTTCGCCCTCGGCCACGCCTCCGGCGACGGCAACGGCTGGGTGCACTGGCTGCTCTGGTCGCACGGCTCCTACCTGATAGACAAGGACGAGAAGGTCATCATCAACTCGCCCGAGACGGCCAAGGCGCTGGAGTACGTCAAGCTTCTCTACGAGACCTTCATCCCCGGCACCGCGTCGTGGAACGACTCGTCGAACAACAAGGCCTTCCTCGCCGGCGAGCTCTCGCTCTCGGCCAACGGCATCTCGATCTACGCCGCCGCCAAGGCGCAGAACATGACCGCCATCGTCGAGGACATGGACCACGCGCAGTGGCCGGTCGGGCCGGTCGGCAAGCCGCAGGAGCTGCAGCTCCTGTTCCCGATGCTGACCTTCAAGTTCTCGAAGAACCCGAAAGCCTGCAAGGCGTTCACGGCGTTCCTGATGGAATCCGAGAACTACAATCCGTGGCTCGAGGCGGCGGCCGGTTACCTCACCCATCCGCTCAATGCCTACGAGAACAACCCGGTCTGGACGAAGGACCCGAAGAACACCGTGTTCCGCGACGCCGGCAAGCGCACCCTGCCTGCCAGCGGCATCGGCCCGGTCACGGAGAAGGCGGCCGCCGCCATCTCCGACTTCATCCTCGTCGACATGGTCGCCAACGTCTGCACGGGCCGCGAGGACGTGAAGGGCGCGATGGCGATCGCCGAGCGGCAGGCCAAGCGCCTCTACCGCTGATCGACCACGCGCGAGAGGCCGCGTCCTGCGGGGCGCGGCCGTCCCGCCGCCGTCGCAGCGACGGAGCACGCCGGTGCCCGGCCCGAGCGTCTCGGCCCGGGCACGGCCATCTTCATGTCAGTCAGGCCGCGTCCGCCGGTGCGGGCAGGGACGTCAACGGGTCGCGGGGTATGCCGTCATGACCGATCGCACCGCCGGCGGCATCGCCCGCCCGGCGCATCACAGGAGCCTCTGGGACCGGCTGCGGATCAACCGCAACTGGCTCGGGTTCTGGTTCATGGCCCCCGCGGGCCTGATCCTGGTGATGTTCCTCGCCTACCCGCTGGGGAAGGGCGTCTGGCTGTCGTTCACCGACGCGAAGATCGGCCGCGACGGCGCCTTCATCGGCCTCGAGAACTACGAGTGGCTCGGCTGGCCCTGGTGGTCGGACAAGGACGGCGTGTTCTGGCTGTCGGTGTTCAACACGCTCGTCTATACGATCGTCGCCTCGGTGGTGAAGTTCGTGGTCGGGCTCTACCTCGCCCTGCTGCTCAACCAGCACATCCCCTTCAAGGCGATGGTGCGGTCGATCGTCCTCATCCCGTTCGTGGTGCCGACGGTGCTGTCGGCCATCGCGTTCTGGTGGATCTACGACAGCCAGTTCTCCATCATCTCGTGGTCGCTGCGCCAGATGGGCCTGATCGACTACAACATCAACTTCCTGGGCGATCCCAACAACGCCCGCGCGTCGCTGATCTTCGCCAACATCTGGCGCGGGGTGCCCTTCATCGCCATCACACTGCTGGCCGGCCTGCAGACCGTGTCGCCCTCGCTCTACGAGGCGGCGACGCTCGACGGCGCATCGAAGTGGCAGATCTTCCGCCACATCACCTTCCCGCTGCTGACGCCGATCATCGCTGTGGTGATGACATTCTCGGTGCTCTTCACCTTCACCGACTTCCAGCTCGTCTGGGCGATGACCCGCGGCGGCCCGGTGAACTCGACCCACCTCATGGCCACGCTGTCCTACCAGCGCGCGATCCTCGCCGGGAACCTCGGCGAGGGTGCGGCGATCGCCACGGCCATGGTGCCGTTCCTGCTCTTCGCGATCATGGTGTCCTGGTTCGGCCTGCAGCGCCGCAAGTGGCAGCAGGGAGGCAACGATGACTGAAGCCGCCGTCCAGAACCGCGCCGCCCTCTCCGACACCACCGAGGGAATGGCCTATCTGGAGACGCTGCCCAAGCGGCTCGTCTCGGTCTACCTGCCGCTGTTCGTCATCATGGTGGTGCTGATCTTTCCGTTCTACTGGATGGTTCTCACCTCCATCAAGCCGGACGAGCAGCTCATCGACATGGACACCTACAACCCGTTCTGGGTGGTGTCGCCGACGCTCAAGCACATCAACAAGCTCCTGTTCGAGAGCAACTATCCGATCTGGCTGTGGAACACGATGTATGTCTCGGTGGCGGCGACGATCCTGTCGCTGTTCGCCAGCGTGCTCGCCGCCTACGCCATCGTGCGCATCCGCTATCGCGGCGCGCAGTGGGTCGGCGCGGCGATCTTCCTCGCCTATCTCGTGCCGCCCTCGATCCTGTTCATCCCGCTCGCGACGATCATCCAGTGGTACGGTCTGTTCGACAGCCCGTTGTCGCTGATCCTCGTCTATCCGACGATCCTGATCCCGTTCTCGGCGTGGCTCCTGATGGGCTACTTCAAGACCATTCCGTACGAGCTGGAGGAGTGCGCCCTCATCGACGGCGCGTCGCGCTGGCAGATTCTCACCAAGATCATCCTGCCGCTGGCGATCCCCGGGATCATCTCCGCGTCGATCTTCTCGCTCACCCTGTGCTGGAACGAGTTCATCTACGCGCTCACCTTCCTGTCCTCGACACAGAACAAGACGGTGCCGGTGGCCATCGTCAGCGAGTTCGTCGACGGCGACATCTACCGCTGGGGCTCGCTGATGGCCGGCGCGCTCGTCGGTTCGCTGCCGCTCGTCATCCTCTATTCCTTCTTCGTCGAGCACTACGTTTCGGCGATGACGGGAGCGGTGAAGGAGTAGCCGCCTCCCGCGCTGGGCGATGATGGCCGGGACGCCCCGGCCATGGCAGAATCGCCACGCCCGGCACGATGTCCCATGAAGGAGCCCCAGCCATGACGACCGTCGGATTCATCGGCCTCGGCGCCATGGGGCTGCCGATGGCGCGCAATCTCGTGCAGTGCCAGTTCCGCGTCCGCGGCTTCGACCTCAAGCGCGAGGCGCTCGACAGCCTGGTCGAGATCGGGGGCACGGCCGCGGCGACGGCAGCCGAGGCCGCCGCGGGCGCCGACGTGCTGGTGCTGATGGTCGTCAACGCCGCGCAGGCCGAGAGCGTGCTCTTCGATGCCGGCGCGCTGGCGGCCATGGTACCCGGCGGCAGCGTGATCCTCATGACGACGTGCCCGCCCGGGGCAGTGCAGGCGCTGGCCTCGCGCATCGAGGCGGCCGGGCGGGCGCTGGTCGACGCGCCGGTCTCCGGCGGCGTCGTCGGCGCGACGAAGGGCACCCTCACCATCATGGTTGGCGGGCCGGCGTCGCTGGTCGAAAAGGTCAGGCCCGTGCTCGATGCGCTGGGCGACAAGGTCTTCCACGTGGGCGAGAAGCCGGGGCAGGGCGCCGCGGTGAAGACCGTCAACCAGCTCCTGTGCGGCGTCCACATCGCCGCCGCGGCCGAGGGCCTCGCGCTGGCGCAGAAGGCCGGCGTCGATCCGGCGCTCGCGCTCAAGATCCTGCAAGGCTCCGCCGCGGGGAGCTGGATGCTCAACGACCGCGGCCCGCGCATGCTGGAGGAGACGCCGCGCGTCACCAGCGCCGTCGACATCTTCGTCAAGGACCTCGGCATCGTGCTCGACGCCGGCCGCGCCGGAAAGGTCGCGACGCCTCTCGCCGCCGTCGCCCACCAGATGTTTCTCGCCGCCTCGGCCCAGGGTCTAGGCCACGAGGACGACAGCCAGGTCATCGAGGTCTACCGCGACCTCGCGGGCATGGGCGACTAGGGATCGCCGCCGGGCCGGGACGTCACAGCGCGAACCGCCGCACGTCCTCCAGCAGCGCGACGAAGCGCGCCGCCGCGTGGTCCACGACGGCGCGGCCGATCTCCGCCGTAGCGCGCGAGGCGTTCCCGAGCGCGCCTTCGGGATGGAGGTCCTGCGCCATCCAGGCGAGGCCGGCCGGTCGCGTCGCCCGCAACACCTCGAACTCCCGCTCCATCGCCTCGCCGCGCGAGCGGAAGTCCCGGGCGAGCTCCATCCGGACGAGGTCCGGCCGGTGGGCGAGCATGATGGAGGTCTCCACGAGGCCGCCATGCCAGTCGTGGCGCAGCGCATCCGCCTCGACGAGGCCATCCGGAACCCCGAGCCGCTGCCACGACGTCGTCACCGCCGTCATTCCGTGGCGCACGCGCAGCGCCTGCGCCACGACGTCCATCACGGCGCTGTTGCCGCCATGGGAGGAGACAATCACGATCCGCCGGCAGCCGGCCCGCTGCACCCCTTCGCCGAGCGCCGTCCAGGCCGGCAGCGCGAGCGCAGGCGTGAGGCTCAGCGTCCCGGGAAACTGGAGATGCTCGTCCGACGCCCCGACCTCCTGCACCGGCAGCAGCACGAAGGGCAGGGCGTCCGGCGCGGCGGCGAGCACGCGGTCGAGATGCGCCTGCATGATGAAGCGGTCGACGCCGAGCGGCAGGTGCGGGCCATGCTGCTCGATGGCCGCCAGCGGCAGCACGGCGACCGCATCGGCCAGCGCGCCCGCCGCGATGTCGGCGCGGGACAGGTCCGTCCAGTGGCGTGGCAGCATGGGGGGCACTCCCGAGGATCCGGCGCCGCTGGCGACGCCCGGTGGGCAGCGTGTGTCGCAGGGCGGCTGCCCGAAACCGCCCGCCGGCACTATATGGTGCGCTGCGGCGCTCGCCGACCCCCGACTCGCGCAAAGGAAGCCAGCCATGACGACCGCACGCCGCCTCGCCGCCGCCCTGACGGCGATCCTCGCCGCCGCGCTGGCCGGCCCGGCTCCCGCCGGCGCGGCCGACCGGGTGACCTTCGGCACCAACTGGGTGGCGCAGCCCGAGCATGGCGGCTTCTACCAGGCGGTGGCCGACGGCACCTATGCGCGCTACGGCCTCGACGTGACCATCGTCCCCGGCGGGCCGCAGGTGAACAACCGCATGATGCTGTCCGCCGGCCGGCTCGACTTCTACATGGGCGGCAACCTCATCCAGGCCTTCTCGGCGCTCGAGCAGGACATTCCGACCCTCGTCGTCGCCGCGATGTTCCAGAAGGAGCCGCAGGTGATGCTGGCGCATCCGGATCAGGGCTTCGAGCGCTTCGAGGATCTGCGCGGCGCGACGCTGTTTCTTTCCAAGCAGACCGTCGCCTCGACGTTCCAGTGGATGAAGTCCGAGTGGGGCTTCAGGGACGAGCAGGTGAAGCCCTATGCCTTCTCCGTCGCTCCCTTCCTCGCCGACAGGCGCTCGGCCCAGCAGGGCTACGTCACCTCCGAGCCGTTCGCGATCGAGAAGACCGGCGGCGTCAGGCCCAAGGTGTTCCTGCTCGCCGACTACGGCTTCGACACCTACTCCACCACCATCGAGACCCGCCGCGAGATCGTCGACCGGAACCCCGATCTCGTCCGCCGCTTCGTCGAGGCGTCCATCGTCGGCTGGTACAATTATCTTTATGGCGACAACGCCAGGGGCAACGCGGCCATCAAGGCCGCCAATCCCGACATCACCGACGACCTCATCGCCTACTCGGTCCGGGCCATGAAGGAGTACGGCATCGTCGATTCCGGCGACGCGCTGGACAAGGGCATCGGCGCGATGACGCAAGAGCGCATCGCCAGCTTCTATGGTCGCATGGTCAAGGCCGGCGTCGTCAGGCCGGGCCTCGACATCCGCCGCGCCTACACCCTTCAGTTCGTCAACGCCGGCGTCGGCCGCGAGCTGAGGCGTCCATGACCGACACCGCGGGCGCACCCCGGCCGCTGGTCGCGCTGCACGGCGTCGGCAAGACGTTCGACGGCGGCCTCGTCGCGCTCGACGGGTTCGACCTGACGGTGCGCGAGGGCGAGTTCGTCTCCCTGCTCGGTCCTTCGGGGTGCGGCAAGACGACGGTTCTGCGCCTCGTCGCCGGGCTCGACGCGCCGACCTCGGGCGTCATCGAGAGGGACGGAGCGGCCGGCACTGGCGGCGTCGAGGGCGGCCTGTCCTTCGTCTTCCAGGACGCGACGCTGATGCCCTGGGCCAGCGTCGCCGCCAACGTCCACCTGCCCCTGCGGATCGCCGGCGTCCCGATGCGGACGGCGCGGCCCCGCATCGACGCGATGCTCGACCTCGTCGGCCTCGCCGGCTTCGCCGACGCCCTGCCCCACCAGCTCTCCGGCGGCATGCGCATGCGCGCCGCAATAGCCAGGGCGCTCGTCACGCGTCCGCGCCTGCTGCTGATGGACGAGCCCTTCGCCGCGCTCGACGAGATCACCCGCTTCCGGCTCAACGACGATCTGCTGGCCAGCGTCGCAGCCACGGGTTGCACCGTGATGTTCGTCACCCACTCGATTTACGAGAGCGCTTACCTCTCCACACGCATCGCGGTGATGGGCTGTCGCCCGGGCCGTGTCGTGGCGGATATCCCCGTCAACGTTGCACCCCATTTGCGCGATGAATCGTTCCGGCGCGATGCGCGGTTCCTCGCGGCGGCGCAGGCCTCCTCGGCGGCCCTGCGCGACGCGATGGCCGGGGCTGCGCGCGAGGCGGCCGCGTGAGTGCGCGACGCGCGCGCGGAACCCTTCGCCTGCTCCCTGCGGTCGTGCTCCTCGCTGCGCTCGCGGCATGGGAGGCGGCCGTCCGGATCAACGCGATCCCGCCCTACAAGCTGCCTGCGCCCTCCGCAGTTCTTGCTGCGCTCGTCGCCGACCGCACGATCCTGCTGCCCGCCCTCGCCGTCACGCTGCAGATCACCGCTCTCGCCTTCGCCACGGCGCTTCTGGGCGGCGTCGTCATGGGGATCCTCCTCACCCGCTCCCGCTGGGCCGAGGCCGCCTTCTCGCCCTTCGCGGTGATCCTGCAGGTCATGCCGCTGGTCGCCATCGCTCCCGTGATCGTCATCTATGCCGGAGTCGAGGCCACAGTGGCCATTTCGGCCTTTCTGGTCGCGTTTTTCCCCGTCCTGGCGGGAACCATGGCCGGTTTGACCGCCTCCGACCGGGGTCTTGGAGACCTGTTCCGCCTGCACCGGGCGAAGCCGTGGCAGCGGCTGCTCTGGCTGGAACTGCCGACCGCAGTGCCCTTCATCGTCGCCGGCGTCCGGACGGCGGCGGGCCTGTCGCTCATCGGCGCGGTGGTGGCCGAGTTCGTGGCGGGTACGGGCGGTGCGCAGGCCGGCCTCGCATACCGCCTCGTCGAGGCGAGCTACCGGCTCAACGTGCCGCGCCTGTTCGCCGCCGCCATCCTGATCTGCCTCGCCGGCGTGGCGATCCACGGCGCCGTCGGCATCGTCTCGCGCCTGCTGCTTCAGCGCTGGAGGCCCGGCTCGTGACCCGCATTCGTGTGGGGGCCGCCCTACGGAAGGCTCGGAGGCGCGGAAGATCCGTATCGGCTAGGGTGCCGCCGTCGAAATCATGCGGGGTTCAATGACGGGCGACGGAACGGCATCCGGCGGAGCAGG
>JAIYAB010000310.1 GCA_027489275.1 Hyphomicrobiales bacterium | reverse complement strand
TGCTTCTCTTGAAGCGCCGACGCGGCCTGCCGGCGGCCGGGCCGGTCGCGGTGGGCGCCTTCGCCGCCTCGGTGGGTCTGGCCGTGCTCTATTCGGCCGTTGCGCTGTTCTGGCCGATCGATTCGTACGTCACGTCCTTCGTCGCAGACAAGGATCGCGCCGTGCTCGGCCTTGCGCTCCTGGCCGGGACGCTGCCCTACTTCCTCGCCGACGAATGGCTGACGCGAGGGGAGGGGGCGGGGAGGGGGCTCTATGCCCTGTCCAAGGCCGCCTTCGTCGTGTCACTCGGCATCGCAGTTGCGTTCGATTTCGGGCGGCTGTTCTTCCTGCTGATCATCGTGCCGGTGATCATCCCGTTCATGCTGGTCTACGGGCTGTTCAGCGCCTGGATCTACCGCCGCACGCGCTTCCCGCTCGTCGCCGGCGCAGCCAATGCCGCGGCATTCGCCTGGGCCATCGGCGTCACCTTCCCGCTGCTGGCGGGCTGACGCCTCAGAGCGTGCGGAACATCAGCAGCGCATCGACGAAGCCCAGCCGCGGATGCGCGAAGGCGCCGGGCAGGCGCGTCAGCGCGCGGAAGCCGAACTCCTCCCACAGGCGCACGGCGCGCTCGTTGGTGGAGATGACGAAGTTGAACTGCATGGCGCGGTAGCCGCGGGCGCGGGCATGGTCGAGCGAGTGCGTGCACATGGCGCGCGCGATGCCGCGGCCGGCCATCGCCGTATCGGTAACGTAGCCGCAATTGCACACATGCGCGCCGCCGCCCTGCTGGTTCGGACGGATGTAGTAGGTGCCGACGACGCGGCCCCCGTCCTCGGCGACGAAGGTCTCGCGGTCCGCCCCCGTCCAGTAGGCGACGGCGTCCGCCCGCGTCATGTCGCGCGGCAGGGCATAGGTCTCGCCCGCACGCAGGACGGGTTCGAGGATCGCCCAGATGGCGTCCGCGTCGCGCGGTTCGGCCGGTCGGATGTTCATCGCAAGGCTCCGTGGGTCAGGCATCGGGCCGGCGGCCCGATCGTTGGCAATGCCGGATCGGCAGACGGCGGGCAAGAGCAAGAGATTGCGGGGCAAGAATCGTGATGCGCCGGCGGCCGCTCGCGGGCGAGATCGCGGACGAGCCCACCCCACAGCGAGCCTGCGCCATGACCTTCCGCATCACCGGCCTCGACCCCGCTCCCTTCCGTCCCCTCTTCGGCCTTCCTGAGGAGGATCTCGCCCGTCTCGGCGTGTTGCGTTTCGCCGTCGATTCCGCGCCGGGATTTCCCGACCGCATCGAGATGCGCGAGGCCCGGCCGGGCGAGACCGTCCTGCTGCTGAACCACGAGTGCCAGCCGGCGGCGAGCCCCTACAGGGCGCGGCACGCGATCTATGTCCGCGAGTTCGCCGAAACGGCCTACGACCGCGTGGCCGAGGTGCCGGAGGTCATGCGCACCCGGCTCCTGTCGCTGCGGGGCTACGACGCCCGCGGCATGATCCTCGATGCGGACGTGGTGGATGGACGCGACATCGAGGGGCTGATCGCACGGCTCTTCGCTGATCCCGCGATCGCCTACATCCACGCCCACAACGCCAAACGCGGCTGCTACAGCGGGCGGATCGACCGCGCGTGACCTCAGCTTCTTGCGGTGCCGGCGAGCAGCGCCTTCGGCAGCATCATGTGGACGCCCTTGTTGCCGTCCACGGTCTGCGTGATGTGCAGGTCGCCGGCCAGCGAGCAGAGCATGTAGGCCTCCTCCCGCGTCAGCGTGGTACGGCGCACGATGTGGGCGATCATCTCGCGCACAGCCTGCCGAGCCGCGTCGTCCAGATCCTCGTTCATGCCCATCGCGATGAGGTGAGTCGCGTTCTCGGCGAACGGCCACGTCCAGCCCAGATCCCTGCGGACAGTCAGGCGGAACGTTCCGGACAGGCCCGTCTCGAGGCCGGTGAGGCAGACCTCGCCGTCGCCCTGCGCGCCGTGGCCGTCGCCGGCCGAGAACAGTCCGCCGGGCGCCTGGACCGGGAGGTAGAGCGTCGTGCCCGCGCGCAGTTCCTTGTTGTCGAGGTTTCCACCGAACACCTGCGGCACCATTGTCGGCTGCGCGCCCCAGGCCGGCGGCGGCGCGACGCCCATCACGCCGAAGAACGGGTCGAGCGGCACGTCGACGCCGGGGACCATGCGGATCATCCCTGCTGCGTGGTCAATGCGCGGGTGGATGAGGGCGGCGGTCGGAAAGTCGTCCGGCAGCGTGCCCTTGAGCGGCTGGATGGTCATGTAGCCCCAGTCCATCCACGGCTTCACGGCAAGGATGTCGATCTGCAGCACGTCCCCCGGCATCGCGCCGCGCACGGCCACGGGACCGGAGACGAAGTGCGATGACGGCCCCTGCCGCAGCGTCCGCATCGCCTCGCCGAGGATGGCGGGGATCTCGTAGGACGGGTCCGTCGGCAGGCGCGGCGGCGTGGCCGCCGGCAGCGCGGAGAGGCTCACCGTGTCGCCGGATTCGATCTCGATCGCCGGCGGGATCGCCGCGTCGAAGGTGCCCCACACCATCGCCTCGGGACGGAACGGCAGATCGTGGTGACGGCTCATCGAAGGACTCCGGACATGGCTGGACGGTCGCAGCGTTGGCGCGGGCGGAGCGTGCCGTCAACCGGGCGGTACGCAGGTCAGCCGCGCAGGGGCAGGCCCAGCACCGCGCGCGCCTGCTGCCAGGTCGCGACGGGACGCCCGTGGCGTTCGCAGATGTCCGTCACCCGGCGCACCAGCGCCGCGTTGGAGGGGGCGAGGGTATGCCTGTCGAGGCGCACGTTGTCCTCAAGCCCGGTGCGGGTGTGGCCCCCCGCGGCGACCGCCCATTCGTTCACGACGATCTGCGCCGGCCCGATGCCTGCCGCGCACCACAGCGCGTCGGGCGCGAGCCGCTTCAGGGTCTCGATGTAGAAGTCGAAGATCGGCTTGTCCGCCGGCATGGCGTTCCTCACGCCCATCACAAACTGCACGTAGAGTGGCGTCTTCAGCCTGCCGTCGGCGGCCATTCGGGTCGCCTGCACGATGTGGGAGAGGTCGAACGCCTCGATCTCCGGCTTCACGCCGTAGGCCAGCATCTGCGCCGCCAGCCAGTCGACGAGGTCCGGCGGGTTTTCATAGACGCGCGTCGGGAAGTTGTTCGAACCCACGGACAGCGACGCCATGTCGGGCCGAAGCGGCAGCATGCCGCCGCGCTCCTTGCCGGCGCCGGAGCGTCCGCCGGTGGACAGCTGCACGATCATGCCGGGGCAGTGGGTCTCGATTCCCTCCTTCAGCCGGGCGAACCGCCCGGGGTCGGAGGTGGGGCGGCCGGCGTCGTCCCGGACATGGCAGTGGGCGATGGACGCACCGGCCTCGAACGCCTCGTGCGTGCTCTCCACCTGCTCGGCGATGCTGATCGGAACAGCCGGGTTGTCCTCCTTGGTGGGGAGCGACCCGGTGATGGCGACGCAGATGATGCAAGGGGTCGTCATCGCGGATCAGCGGGCGAGGGCCAGCGTCATGCCCGGCAGCGGGATATCCTCGAGCCGGGTGCTCCAAGTCTCGCCCGGCGCAACCGGCAGGGCGCGCGTGAGCGTGCCGGTCGAGACGATTTCGCCGACGGCCAGCGGCAGGGCGTCGGGGTCTTCCGCGAGCACCCGCAGGAGGTGCCGCACGGCCGACAGCGGACCGCCGCCGAGCACGTGCACCGAGTTTCCGTGGTCCATTTCCAGCCCGTTGCGCAGCAGCGTCACGTCGAAGCCGACGAGCCGCTCGATCCAGTCGGGCGCCGTCGCGGGCGTGATCGGCGTGGGGCGACCCAGCGCCAGCGCGCCGTGCAGGCCGAAGGCGGCGACCGTGTCGGCCGCGCGGAACTTCCAGCCGGGGAACAACGACTGGACGATCTCGAAGCCGTGCGCGACCCACGCCATGCAGCCCATCAGCTCGTCGTCGTCCATGTCCTTGTGCGGTACGGCGCCGATGCCGAACATGATCTCCGGCTCGATGCGCGGCTCAACCAGATGCCCGATGGGCAGCGGCTTGCCGAGGTCGTCGGCGGACCGCAGCGTCGTGTCGTAGACGTAGCCCCACATGGGCGCGTGGACGCCGTATTCATCCCAGATGGTGCGGTTGGTGAAGCCGATCTTGCGCCCGACCACGCGCTCGCCGCGCGCCTCGCGCCGGCGCCGGACGGCGTCCGCGACGCGGTAGGCGGCGGTCAGGTCGAACTCCGGCCTGGCCGCGGTGACGGGGGCGATCTGGCGCACGCCTGCCAGCGCCGACAGGATGGTTTCGGCGTTCTCGGGCGTGCGCACCCCGGCCTCG
>JAIYAB010000371.1 GCA_027489275.1 Hyphomicrobiales bacterium | reverse complement strand
TGGGAGAATTTCACGTGCGTTTCCTCGTTGTCGTTAGCCGCAGATTACCGCGTTTCCGAGGTCCGTCGAGTTGCGGCGTCGTTCTAGCGGCTAGACGGTCCGTGCATCGCCGGCACGACGTGCGCGTCGCAAATGCCGGACGGCACGTTGCACCAAGAACTTGCCCGGCGCTCAGCCCGCCGCGACCACGGGGCACGCAAGGCTTCGATCCGCACTCGCGGTGAGTTCGGGTGTCACCGAGCGGCAACCGTCGCGAGCTGACGGGCATCGTGGATGGAAAGCGCAGCCGGACGGTGGATTGATCGGGCTCGGCACCTCGCCCGACAAGGGCGTCCTCGACCTGTTCGGCGTGATGACATCGGGGATCGTGTCCATCAGCAGCCGGGTATAAGGGTGCATGGGCTTGTTGAAGATCGCTTCCGCATCGCCGATCTCGACGATGCGGCCGAGATACATGATCGCCAGTTGGTCAGACATGTGCCGGACGACCGACAGATTGTGGCTGATCAGCACATAAGTCAGGGCGAACTCGCGCTGCAGGCGGACCATGAGGTTCAGGATCTGCGCTTGAACGGAAACGTCCAGCGCCGACGTGGGCTCGTCGCACACCAGCACGTCGGCTTCCGTGGCGAGCGCCCTCGCAATGGAGATCCGCTGGCGCTGGCCGCCGGAGAACTCGTGAGGATAGCGACGCGCATCCGCTGCCGAGAGCCCGACCGTGACCAGGAGTTCAGCGACGCGGGCAGCCGTCTGCTCCTCGCCGGCCCTCAGCCCCAGTTCGCGGATCGGCTCGGCCACGATGTCGTGGACGCGCCAGCGCGGATTGAGGCTGGCATAGGGATCCTGGAAGATCATCTGGACGCGCGGCTCTCCGACCGAGCCGTCGGCACGCGTGATGGGCGCAAAGCGGACAGAACCCGCGGTGGGCTGCTGCAGCCCGACGATCATGCGCGCCAGCGTGGACTTCCCGCACCCGGACTCGCCCACAATGCTGAACGTCGCACCGCGTGGGACCGAAAAACTCACTTTCTCGACGGCTTTGAGGATGCGCCGCGGGGTACGGGACGTCACGCGTTGAAGCCAGGGCGCAGACACGTCGAAGCGGCAACTGGCGTCATCGACGACGAGGATGGGCGCGGCATCAGGCATGCTCCGGCTCCGCGATCGGGTGATGACATGCCACCTCATGCAGCCCTGCGCCGAGTGCCGGCCTTGTTGCACTGCAGAGCGCGCTCGCGCGCCCGCAACGGGGATGGAAACTGCACCCTGTCGGAATGGCGCCGAGCCGCGGCATGGCGCCATCGATCTGCTGCAGAGTGGCGTTGCGGCGCAACACGCTCGGGATCGAGGCCATCAGCCCCGCCGTGTACGGATGGCGCGGGCGGCGCGTGACTTCTGCGACCGGCCCGATCTCTGCGATGCGGCCCGCATACATTACAGCCACACGGTCGGCGGTCTCGGCAATCACTCCCATGTCGTGGGTCACCAGCATGATCGCAGCGCCCTTGTCGCGGCATAGCCGCTTGAGCAGGGAGGTGATCTGCGCCTGGATCGAAACGTCGAGGGCCGTCGTCGGCTCGTCGGCAATGATGAGGTCCGGTTCGGCGCACAAGGCGAGCGCGATGACCACGCGCTGACGCATGCCTCCCGAGAACTGGTGCGGATAATGGTCGATTCGTGTGGAGGCCGCGGGAATGCCGACCTGCTCCAGCAGGTCGAGGGCACGGCGCCGCGCCTCGTCACGCGTGACTGGCAGATGCGTCAGGATCGTCTCGACGATCTGATCGCCCACCTTCAGCAGCGGATGGAGCGAGGTCAGCGGATCCTGAAAGATCGCGCCGATCCTGCGCCCACGAAGGGCGCGCATGGCGTCGGGCGAGAGCGTGTCGATCCGCCGGCCTGCCAGATGAATGGAACCGCCGGAGATGCGTCCCGGCGGGTCGAGGAGGCCGATGACGGACGTGCCCGTCAGCGACTTGCCCGCGCCGGACTCGCCCACCACGCCGAGGATTTCTCCCGGCGCAATGTCGAACGATACGCCGTCCAAAGCCGTCAAAGGTCCTTTCCGGCCATCGAAGACGACCTCCAGGTTCCTGACGGACAGGAGGGGCTCGACCGATCCCATCAGGCCCGGTCCGCACGGATCACGGGGTAGCTCGACGAGAAGATCTCGCCCACGGGCGGATGGCCGACGGTCCGCTTCGGATACTGGGCGATCAGACCCTCGAACTGGGTCTGCGCCCGGGCATTGTCGGAAGCTTCGTCCACGCCGGGAATGGCGCGGTCTTTCATCACGATGCGTCCGTCGATGACCACGCTGGAGAAGTCCCGGCCATGCCCGGTCAGCAGCATCGTCTGGATCGGGTCGATGACCTGACCCACGTGTGGACGATCGAGGTCGAACACGGTGATGTCGGCCTTGGCGCCCGGCTGGAGGCGGCCGAGATCGGGCCTGCCGATCGCATCCGCGCCATGGATCGTAGCGGCGTCGTAGTAGTCCTCGCATCGTACGGCGTCGACCGCGCCTGCGGCAACGCGAGCGAGGATGATGCCGACCTGCATGTTCAAAACCATGTCGGGCGGGCTCGTATCCGTTCCCATGCCGACGCGAAGCCCCATGGCCCGGTAGCGCGCAAAATGGTCGATCACGTTGCCGTGGCGACCCGAAACCAGCGGGCAATGCACGATGGTCGCGCCATGGTCCCGGAAGATTTCGAGATCGCGACCGGGACGCGAGACTAGCCTGCTGCCGGAAACCACGGTGCCGTGCGGGAGCAGGGTCTTGTCCGTGAAGAAGTTCAGGCTTTCGAGCCATTCAGGTGGGCTCATCCCGTGTTGCGAAAGGACGAGGTCGTATTCGATCTTCGACTGGCAGCAGTGCTGGCGCACGGGAACGTCGAGCGCGCGCGCGGCGGCGGCGGTGCGGCGCAGCAGCTCCGGCGTGCAGGTTTCGACCCGGTCGGGACTGAGCATGGTGCGGATCAGGCCGCCGGCCGCGCCTTCGAACCGCTCGCAGAACCGGAGGGCCGCATTGAGCTCGGCGAGGCCGCGCGGCTCGTCATAGTAGGTCGTCACGCGGCCATCGGTATCGACCATCTGGTTGCCGGTTCGATAGGCGGGGCCGAGATAGACGCGCAGGCCCAGCCGGGCCGCCGCATCGGCGGCGTCCGCGAACTCCTCGGGCGTCTCGCCCCAGGCGCGATAGAACAGCGACGCGATGGGCAGCGCGGTGGTTATGCCGTTGCGGATCAGGGTCGCGAACGCGTGGGCTTTCTGAAAGGCGAGTTCCTCGCGGCTGTACATCTCGTACGGCCCGGCTTCGATGTAGCTGCGCGGCCAGACGCGGCCTTTCTTCCAGGCAGGCTGGTTGTCGAAGGCGAGAATCGTCGTATCGAGGTCAGACAGAGCATCGAGGTCGACGAAGCCGGGGCCGATGAGGGCCTGACCATGGTCGATCCGGCGGGCCACCTCGCCGCGAAAGCCGTGGCCGACGAAAATGACGGTGTCGTTCTCGAAGACGACCTCGCCATGCTCGAGCAGGCGATGACGCCCGTCCTGATGGCCCACCACCCAACGTGCAGTCAGGAGCGTGCGGCCCTTCGGCCGCTCTGCGGCCTGCGGGGTCATGGGCGCGTGCCCGGCGGGTTCAGGATCGAGACGCCATTGCGCGCCACGATCTTGCCGCGCTTGATGACACGCCGTTCGGGAGAGCGGCTGACGATCGCGTCGGCAAGCGACTCGCCCGGCACGAGCAGCAGATCGGCCCGGCAGCCCACGTCGACACCGTAGCCCTCCAGTTCCATGACCTTCGCGCCTTCCCTGGTCACCACGTCGAACGCCAGGCGCATCTCGTCGTCGCGGCGGCAATTGTTCCGCAAGCCCACGAACATGGCTCGCTCCAGCATGTCGCCGTTGCCGTAGGGTCCCCAGGTGTCACGAATGCCGTCCGAGCCCGAACACACACGAATACCCGCCGCCATCAGACGCTTGATCGGCGGCGCCGGCCTTGCGGCCGGCCCTGTCGTCATGATGGCGATGTCGAGCGCGGCAATCTGGTCGATCAGCGGATCGACGAGGTCCCGGTCGCGCGAACCGAGACAGAAAGC
>JAIYAB010000210.1 GCA_027489275.1 Hyphomicrobiales bacterium | reverse complement strand
CGTGTTCGCGCGCCTGCGGCGGCTCGGCGTGACGTGGTCGGGCGCGCCACTCGACGCGGGCGGAATCGACGTCGACGCGCTGGCCGGCCACTTCGCAGACCTGAAGCGGCGCGGCATCGTGCCGAAATACCTCTACACGATCCCGACGATCCAGAACCCGACCGGCACGGTGATGCCGCTGGAGCGGCGGCACCGCCTGCTCGCGGTGTGCCGCGAGTACGGCGTCACGGTGTTCGAGGACGAGTGCTACACGGACGTGATGTGGGGCGAGCCCGCGCCGCCGGCGCTCTATGCGCTGGACCCCTCCGCGGTAATCCACATCGGCTCGTTCTCGAAGTCGCTCGCGCCTGCCCTGCGGGTCGGCTACGTGATCGCCGACGCGCAGGCGCTGGCGCGGATGCTGGCGCTGAAGACGGACGGCGGCACCGCCGCGCTGGAGCAGATGGTGGTGGCCGAGTATTTCCGCAGCCACTTCGACGCGCACCTGGCGACATTGTCGGGGGTGCTGCAGGAGAAGCTCGACGTGCTCGAGGAGGCGCTCGGCGAGGGCTTCGGCACGGCGGCGGAGTTCGTGCGGCCGGCCGGCGGGCTGTTCGTATGGGTGAAGCTGCCGGACGGCGTGGACGTGCGCCGCTTCGCCGGAGCCGCCGCGGCCCGGGGCGTGACCTTCAACGTCGGGGCGGAGTGGGCCGCCGATCCTGCCGCGGGCACGAACTGCATGCGCCTGTGCTTCGCGCTGCCCGGCAAGGACCAGATCCGCGAAGGCGTCGCGACGCTCGCGCAGCTCTGTTTCGAGGCGACGGGCGTGCCGCCTCGGGGCGCCAACGTGGCGCGCCGGCGGGACGAAGCACCATAAGCGACGACGCCGCCCGGCGACCGGACGGCGTCGCGAGGAGGCTGGCGCGCTGCGCGCCGTCAGTCGAACAGGGCCGACGTCTGGTCGTTCTTGCGGTTGTACCGGATGGTGATCTTGGAAATCGAGCAGAGGTCGATGTTGTTCCAGACCGCCGAGGAATCGTCGTCGGAGTACACGACCTTGAGATCCCACTTGCAGGTCTTGCCCGCGCGCTTGAAGCGGATGGTCGTCTGCACGCCGTCACCGAGCTCGCTGTCGCCCAGGACGTCTTCCTCCCAGTCGTCTGCCTTGCTCGGGGAGACATAGACCTCGGAGATGTCGTAGCCGGTGCGGTTGACGAGGGTGAAGTCCTGCTTCGACTGGGCGCTGGCCGACGTCGCGACGGCGACGGACATCAGGGCGGCAGCAAACATCAGGCGCATGGTCGACGACTCCGGCTGGATGACTTCGGATGAAGCCTGTCGTCACCGTGTAGATCACGCATCCCGGACCCATGCAAAACCCGAAGATGCATAATATATCCTAACCCTAACGATGTATAGATTGCGGCGGAATGGCGGCGGAAGGGCTCGACGCCGCCGCTGCCGCCGCCGGATGCCCGGGCTGGGCAAACGCGCCGCGCCCTACAGCCCGAGATAGGGTGTCTGCAGGGCGAGCGCGATCTTCTTGAAGGCCGCTTCCAGCGCCGCGGCGTCCGACGCGTTGAAGAAGTTCTCGCCGCTGGAGGCGCACGACTTCAGCATGGTCTGGACGCCGGTGTCGGTGACCATGAAGGCGACGGTGAACACCTCGATGCCCCTGCCCTTCACGGTGGCGCACAGCTGGGCGGTCGCCGTGTCGGCGGTGGCGCGGTTCGAGCCCGTGTGCAGAGTACCGTTCAGCGACTTCGTGTTGACGCCGTCCGTCATCAGCACCAGCGCCTTGCGCGGCTTGCGGTTCTGCGCGTCGTAGGCGCCGCCCTCCGAGAACGGCGCGAGCGGCGACAACACGTTCAGTCCCCACACGAGGCCGGCGGGAATGTAGGTCTCGCCTGTCGCCGCGAGGGCGTTGATGGCCGCCTTCACGACGGTCTTGTTGTCGGTGAGCGGCACGATGGGGCTCGCGCAGGTCTGGTTCATCAGCGCCGCATAGGGCAACGCCGTGTTGTCGTCGGTGATGTGGTTGGGGCTGGGACGCGACTGGACGCAGCCCGACCACTTGTAGTTCGTCGTCGTCACCTTCGTCGTGCACTGCTGCGGGCCCTTGTTCCATTCGGAACAGACCTGCTGGGTGCCGGTGGTGGTGCACTGCTGCTGGCACTGCTGCGTGGTCTTGCAGGTCTGCACGCCGTCATTCGTCGTGCAGGTCTGCTTGGGAACGCAGTTCACGCTGACGCAGGTCTGCTTGGGCTGCGTCGTCCAGGTCTTGCAGGTGGTGTTGGGGGTCGTGCAGGTCTGGCTGGTCGACGTGGTGGAGTAGTCGGTGGCGTTGGAGACCCACGCCTGGTTGCGGTTGCCGAGGCCGACGTTGACGTAGTTGGCGAAGGGGACGATGGCGAACTTCACTTTCGCCGAGGCATCCGCCGTCAGCGTGTCCACCAGCAGGTTGGCCGAGGTCTTCAGCGTCTGCATCTTGTTGTTGGCCAGCATCGACCCGGTCGTGTCGAGGACGAGCGCCAGTTCCACATTGTTGTCGAGCCCGCGGATGCCCTTGGCCTGCGCGGCGATCTCCATGTCGGCCATGCCGAGGATGGCGAGCAGCGTCGTCGAGACGCTGGTCATCGCCTTGACGTGCACCGACTTCCCGTCGTCGAGCACGGTCACCTCCAGCTTCGGCACCGTCGCGAGGTTCAGCTTCTCGCGCAGCTGCGACTCGAAGATGCTGACGGCGGCGGCGCGGATCTGGTCGGGATCGCTGTAGCGGGGGTTGGCGATCGACAGCGCCGTGCTGTCCACGACGGCCTGAAGGCTTGTTCGAGCATAGGCGACGCGGCTGTAGTCCACCGCCATCCCGGTGATCATCACCATCGGCACGCTGAGGAAGCCGAAGCTCACGGCGAGCGAGCCCTTCCGGTCGGAAACGAAGCGGCGCAGCAGGGACATGGCGCGTCCGGGTGCAGCTGCAACGGGTGCAATCGTCATGGTCGAGCCTCTCCGTCGTCGGCATCGCGGCGCGCGACATCGCGCCTCCGGCGGAGGCGGTCGGTCGGGCGGCGATGCCGAACGCGTTGCGTCCGGTCCGATGGTTCAGGAGGATCGACAGCCGTCCCTCCTGGGACGGCCGGTTCGCGTCACGCCGTTCGTTCAGAACTCGCGCTGTCGCCCTCGGAAGACGGTGCGATCGGCCGCAGGGGGTCCCGGGGTCGGGACCGTCGCGGAGCATTTGCGCCCCGCCCTCCGCGACGCTCGATCGTCGGGCGTCTTCCTATGCGGACGTTGCTATGTAACGGGCCGGTAGACAATACGGCGGACGGCTTCCGGGACGCCCGAATCCGCATCGCGATTATGACTTACCTATCGTTTACTAAGCGCGCCCGGCGATCGGTTTAACCGGTCTTTAAGCTGCCTCGCGCGACCTAGCCGGCGCCGGCCCGGGCCCCGTTTGCGAACAGGATGCCCGCTCGCAAGTTCTCCACCAGCGCAACCGATCAGTGCAGCTTCAGCCGCGGCCGGATCACCTGGTTCACGTGGCCGACGAGGATCATGGCGACGCCCTTCAGCCAGCCGTGGATCCCGATCAGGTGCATGCGGTAGAGCGAGATGTAGACCATCCGCGCCAGCCGCCCCTCAACCGCCATGCGGCCGCCGACGAGGTTGCCCATCAGGCTTCCGACAGTGGAGTATCGGCTGAGCGACACCAGCGAGCCGCGATCCCTGTAGACGAAGGGCTCCAGCGGCTTGCCCGAGATGAGGGCGAGGACGTTGCGGTAGGCCGTGGTGGCCATCTGGTGCGCCGCCTGCGCGCGCGGTGGGACCGGCCGCTCGGCCCCCTCCGGCTTGAAGAAGCAGCAGTCGCCGATGGCGAAGACGCGGTCGTCGAGGGTGGTCTGCAGGGTTGGGCGCACGACGAGCTGGTTGCTGCGCGTCACCTCGAGCCCGTCGAGGTCGCGCAGGATGTCGGGCCCGCGCACGCCGGCGGCCCACACCTTGAGATCGGCGGGGATGGTCTCGCCGGAGCCGGTCACCATCGCCTCGGGCGTGACCTGCTTGACGGCCGTTCCCACGAGAACGCGCACCCCCAGCGCCTCCAGCTCGGCATGCGCGGCCTCGGCGAGCTTCTCGGGCAGAGCCGGCAGTATGCGCGGCCCGGCTTCGACCAGCGTGACCTTGAGGCGGCTCTCGTCGAACACCTCGAGCCCGTAGTGCCGCAGGCCCGCCGCGGCGTTGTACAGCTCGGCCGCGAGTTCGACGCCGGTGGCGCCGCCGCCGACGATGGCGATGTTGACGGCGACGTCGGCCTTGGGATCGTCGCTCAGGGTTCGCGACACGCGCAGGCAATGGTTCAGGAGCTTCTGGCGAAAGCGGTCGGCCTGGCTGCGGTCCTCGAGGAACAGGCAGTTCTCGCGCACGCCCGGCGTGCCGAAGTCGTTCGACACCGCGCCGACCGCCATGACGAGGTAGTCATAGCGGATGCGGTGGCGCGCGATGATCTCCGCGCCGTCCTCGTCCAGCACCGGCGCGATGACGACCTGGCGGGCCGTGCGGTCGATCGTCTCCAGCGTGCCGAAGAAGAACCGGTAGCGCCAACGGAAGCCATGGCTGCGGTAGCCGACCTCGTCCATGTTGGCGTCGAGAGAGCCCGCCGCCACCTCGTGCAACAGCGGCTTCCAGATATGCGTCGCGTTGCGCTCAACCAGAATGACGTCGAAGTCGTCGCGTCCGAGCTTCGCGCCCAGCCGCCGCACGAGTTCGAGCCCGCCGGCGCCGCCGCCCACCACCACGATCTGCGCTTTCATGATGCCGCCCCTGCCGTCGGTCAATTTACGTACGCAGTCTGGGATTGGTTCTGCGCGACTGTGAAAATGTGCTTGCTCGCGCGACTGGGGATGCGCGCGCCCCATGGCGCGCATCGTGCAGGACCGGGTACATCTGCACGGCCGCCGCAGGACCGACACCCGCATGACCCAGACACGGCCCGAAACCGCGCACCGCCCCTACGAGGACGTCGCCGCCGTCCTCACCGGAACACTCGTGGTGGCGATCGGGATCACGCTGCTGGCGAAGGCCGGGCTGATCACCGGCGGGACGGCGGGGCTGGCGCTCCTCGTGGGCTATGCCACCGGCAGCGACTTCGCGATGCTGTTCTTCCTGCTCAACCTGCCGTTCTACGCGCTCTCGATCGCACGCATGGGCTGGACGCTGACGATCCGCACCGTCGTGGCGGTGGCGCTCGTGTCCGTCTTCGCACGGCTCGTGCCGCTGTGGGTCGACATCGCCGCCGTGCAGCCGCTGTTCGCGGCGGTGGCCGGCGGCACGCTCGCCGGGCTTGGCCTGCTGATCCTGTTCCGCCACCGCACGAGCCTGGGCGGCGTCAACATCCTCGCGCTCTACGCGCAGGAGAAGTATGGCCTGCGGGCCGGGCTGGTGCAGCTCGCCATCGATGTCGTCATCCTGGCGGCGGCGGTGTGGATGGTCGGGCCGCAGCGCGGCGCGCTCTCGGTCGTCGCCGCGGTGATGCTGAACCTCGTCCTCGCCCTGAACCACCGGGCGGGCCGGTACACCGGCGTGAGCTGATCGGGGAGCCGCCGGCGGGCTTGCGGCGCCGGCCATGGTTCGCGATCATGGCGGCGACGCTATCGATGCAAGAAAATCCTGGGAGAACGCCGATGAAGACGACCCGCCGCACCGTGCTGGCCGGACTGGGCATGACGGGGGCGGCGCTGGCGCTGCCCGGCCGGGCCCGCGCGCAGACGCCCTGGTCGCCCACGAAGCCGATCAAGCTCGTCGTCGCCTACCCCGCCGGCGGTCCCACCGACGTCATCGCCCGCGTGGTCGGGCAGGAGATCGCCACGGCGCTCGGCCAGAGCGTGGTGGTCGAGAACGTCGCCGGCGCGGCCGGAGCGCTGGGCACCCGGCAGGTGGCAAAGGCGGATCCCGACGGCCACACCATCACGTTCGGCAACAACCAGACGCATGGCAACAACATGTTCATGCTGAAGGAGCCCGGCTACGACGCGGTGAAGGACTTCACGCCGCTGGCCGGCGTCGGCGCGTTCGAGCACGTCTTCGTCACCCGCAAGGACCTGCCCGTGAAGGGCATCCAGGACGTCATCAAGCTCGCGAAGGACAAGCCGGGCGAGCTCAACTACGGCTCGACGGGCCTGGGCTCGGGCTCGCACCTGTCCACCGAGCTCTTCATGGCCCGCACCGGCACGAAGATGACGCACGTGCCCTACCGCGGCGCGGCGCCGCTGGTGCAGGACATGCTGGGCGGGCGGATCGACATCGCCAACTCGACGCTCTCGAGCGTCATCGGGCAGATCCAGTCCGGCGACCTGCGCGGCGTGGCGATCGGCAGCGCGAAGCGCAACCCGAAGCTGCCTGACGTGCCGACCCTGCAGGAGCAGGGCGTGATGGGCGCGGACGCGTCGTCCTGGACGGCCTTCTTCGGCCCCGCCAACCTCCCCGCCCCGATCCGGGACCGGCTCTCCCGCGAGATCATGGCCGCCCTGCGCAAGCCCGAGGTGCTCGCCACCCTCGACAAGATCGGCTTCACCGTCACCCTGATCGAGCCGGACGCCTTCCGCGCCTACCAGGTGAAGGAGATCGAGGTGTGGACGGAGATCGCCCGGGCAGCGGGCATCAAGCCCGGCGAATAGCAGCCCGGCGAAGGCGTTGCGCTCGGGG
>JAIYAB010000242.1 GCA_027489275.1 Hyphomicrobiales bacterium | reverse complement strand
GCCACCCCGGCCGAGCTTGCCGACTATGACGCGATCATCGTCGGCGCCGGCACCCGCTTCGGCACGATGGCGTCCCAGATGCGCAACTTCTGGGACCAGACGGGCGGCCTCTGGTTCCAGGGCAAGCTCGTCGGCAAGGTCGGCTCGGCCTTCACCTCCTCGGCCACCCAGCACGGCGGCCAGGAGTCGACCATTCTCGGCTTCATCCCGACGCTGCTGCACCACGGCATGGTCGTCGTCGGCCTGCCCTACGCCTTCGCCGGCCAGATGGGCGTGGACGAGATCAAGGGCGGCTCGCCCTATGGCGCGTCCACCATCACCGATGGCGACGGCTCGCGCATGCCGTCGAAAATTGAACTCGACGGCGCCCGCTACCAGGGCCGCCACGTCGCGTCGATCGCGGCGAAGCTGAAGGGCTGACCCTTTTCGATCATGTCTGCACGGCCGCCGATGCGGCCGTGCATCGGCCCTCGGGACACGCGGTTCAGGCGAGCGTCTCGACTGCGCGCAATACGCCGCGCAGTTCGGCGAGGCCCTTCAGGCGCCCGATGGCCGAGTAGCCGGGGTTGGTCGTCTTGGCGAGGTCGTCAAGCATCCGGTGGCCGTGATCTGGCCGGAACGGGATCTTGCCCTGCGCCGGACGCTTGCGATCCTCCCGCGACAGCGCGCGCAGCACGCCCACCATGTCGACGTCGCCGTCCAGGTGATCGGCCTCGTGGAAGGACATGGGGTCGCTTTCCCGCTTGGTCGCGCGCAGATGCGCGAACCAGACGCGCGGCGCGAAATGCTCGGCCATCGCCACGAGATCGTTGTCCGCCCTCACGCCCAGGCTGCCGGTGCAGAAGCACATCCCGTTCGCCTCCACCGGGACGGCGTCGAACAGGGCCTGGTAGTCCGCAGCTGTCGACGCGATCCGCGGCAGGCCGAACAGGGGCCGCGGCGGGTCGTCGGGGTGCAGCGTCAGGTGCACGCCGAGCCCCTGCGCGACCGGCGCGACCTCTTCCAGAAATTCGATCAGGTGCTGCCGCAGCCGCGCCGCGTCGATGCCGGCATAGGCGGCGAGGCGGGCCCGGAACGCATCGAGGTCGAGCGCGTCGGTCGTCGCGCCGGGCAGCCCGGCCGCGATGGTCCGCGTCAGGGTCTCGACCTCCGCGGTCCCCATCGAATCCAGCACCCGCCTCGCCCGCTGCCGGGTCGGCTCGTCCCAGTCCCGCTCCGCGCCGGGCCGGCGCAGCACGTAGAGGTCGAAGGCGGCGAAGCGGTCGTTGTCGAAGCGCAGCGCCGTCGCGCCGCTCGGCACCGGCCAGTCGAGATCGGTGCGGGTCCAGTCGACGATTGGCATGAAATTGTAACAGACGGTCCTGATTCCCTCGGCCGCCACCGCCTCCAGGCTCGCGATCCACGCCGCGATGGACGCATTCGCCCCGCGTCCCAGCCTCTTCACGTCGTCGGGAACGGGGATGCTCTCCACCACCGACCAAGCGAGCGGCGTCCGCCCGGGCGGCGTCGTCTCGATGATCGCCTTGCGCTCTGCCACCGCCCTGCGCGTCCAGGCCTCGCCCGGCGGCAACTCGTGCAGCGCGTTGACGATGTCGGTCGCGCCCGCCTGCCGGATGTCGTCGAGGCTCACCGGATCCTTCGGCCCGAACCACCGCCACGCCTGCTTCATCTGTCGCTCCTCCCGTTTGGGCCGGATCTGAGGGCCGAACGGCGTGCCAGTCAACCGCCCGGGCGCGGCACGGCCGCCGCAGTCCAGCCATGCGCGGGGCGTCGGCCGTTGACAGGCGGGGCGAGGGCGGGGAGGGTTCGCCGCCGCGCCTTGGCGGCGGCGGGCCGGAGTGCAGCGATGCGGACGCGCGGATGACGAGGGAGCAGCTTCGCCTGCTGGTGATCCTCGGGATCTGTGCGATGACCGGAGCCATGGCGATCCGCATCCCGGATCCCGTCGTGCCGCTGATCGCAGGCCATTTCGCCGTCGCCATCACCACGGCCGCCCTGCTGGCCACGGCGTTCGCGCTTCCTTATGGCCTGTTCCAGCCCATCCTCGGCCCGCTCGGCGACGCGCTCGGCAAGACGCGCGTCCTGCGCTTCTGCATGATCGTGCTGCTGGTGTCGCTGGTCGCGGGCGCGGTGGCGCCGACGATCGAGATCCTGTTCGTCACCCGGATCATTGCAGGAATCGCGGGCGGCGGGCTGATTCCGCTCGCGATCGCGACGATCGGCGACCATTTCGAGGGTCCGGCCCGCCAGATCGCCCTGTCACGGCTGATTGCGGCGGCTACAGTCGGAACCCTCGTCGGATTGACGTCCTCCGGCCTCGTCGCCGAGGCCTTCGGCTGGCGCGGCCCGTTCTGGATGGCAGCCATCGTCGCCCTGCCGGCGACGCTCGCGGTCGTCCTCAATGTCGGCGACGGCAAGACGTCGACGTCGACGGGCTTCAGTCTCGCAGGCATGCGCGAGGGCTACCGGCTCGTCTTCCGCAACCCGCGGGCCCCGGTCTGCTACACCGCGGTGTTCCTCGAAGGCGTCGCGATCTACGGCGTGTTCCCCTTCGTCGCCGAGATCATCCAGAACCGTGGGGCTGGCGGGCCGGCCGAGGCGGGCTTCGTCATCGCGGGCCTCGGCGTGGGCGGGATCACGTTCTCTGTCCTCGTCGGGGCTCTCCTGCGGCGGTTCAGCACCTACGGCCTCATGGTCGGCGGCGGCCTCCTCGCCGGCGCGGGGCTTTTCGGCTTCTCCATCCCCTCAGCATGGCCGTTCTCCGCGGCGAGCTTCTTTGTCATCGGCCTCGGCTTCTTCGCCCTCCACAACGGCCTGCAGACGCGCGCCGTCGGCCTCGCGCCGGAGGCGCGGGGCTCCGCCGTCGCGCTCCACGCCTTTTTCTTCTTCGTCGGGCAGGCTCTCGCCCCGGTGCTGCTCGGCCCCTTCCTGCACGGCCCGGGCGTCGCCGTGACGCTCACGGTCTGCGCCGTAATGATGGCGCTGACCGGCGCCGTCGCCGCGGCGCTGCTGCGCCACTTCGACAGGCGTGACGAAGCGGCGGGCGCGACGCAGGGCCGCTAGTCCCCCGGTCCTGTCATGTCCTGCGGCCGGACCAGCGCATCGAACTCCTCGCCCGTCACATGCCCGAGCCGCACCGCCTCCTCGCGCAGCGTCGTGCCGTTGGCGTGTGCGGCCTTGGCGACGGCGGCCGCCCTGTCGTAGCCGATCCGCGGCGCAAGCGCCGTCACCAGCATCAGCGAGCGCCCGAGCAGTTCGCCGATGCGATCCTCGTCGGCCTTGATTCCCTCGACGCAATGCCTGCGGAAACTGTCGGCCGCGTCCGCCAGCAGCCGGACGGACTGCAGGACCGCGTCGGCGATCACCGGCTTGTAGACGTTGAGCTCGAAGTG
>JAIYAB010000086.1 GCA_027489275.1 Hyphomicrobiales bacterium | reverse complement strand
TCCGACGTGAAGGGCAAGAACCCCTTCGCCGAGCTCAAGGTCCGGCAGGCGATGAACATCGCCATCGACCGCGAGGCGATCAAGAAGGTCGTCATGGCCGACCAGTCGATCCCCTCGAACACGATCGCGCCGCCCTTCGTGAACGGCTACACGAAGGAGATGGACGCCATCCCGGCGCGTGACGTCAACCGCGCCAAGGCGCTGCTGGCCGAGGCGGGCTACCCGAGCGGATTCGGCGTGACGCTGCACTGCCCGAACGACCGCTACCTGAACGACGAGAAGATCTGCCAGGCCGTCGTCGGCATGCTCGGCCAGATCGGCATCAAGGTGACGCTCGACGCCCGCTCGAAGTCGATCCACTTCCCCGAGATCCAGAAGCTCCAGACGGACTTCTACCTGCTCGGCTGGGGCGTCCCGACCTATGACAGCGACTACATCTTCACGTTCCTGTACCACACGCTGACGGGCCAGTTCGGCGGCTTCAACGGCACCCGCTTCAGCAACCCGGACATCGACGCGAAGATCAAGGCGCTGTCGAGCGAGACGGATCTCGCCAAGCGCAACAAGTCGATCGCGGAGATCTGGGGCGTCCTGCAGCCCTACCTGAACTACATCGCGATCCACAACCAGGTGAACGCGTGGGGCATGAAGGCGTCGCTCGACGTCAAGGTGCACCCCGACAACACGATTTACGTGAAAGAGTTCAAGTTCGCGAAGTAACGCGAACGGCGCTCTGCGACCGCACGGTCCGCGGCACGACGCTGCGGACCGTGCGGCCCTTTTCATTCCCCTACCGCGCGTCCGCGTCCCGGGAGCGACATGCTCGCCTTCATCGTCCAGCGGCTGCTCCAGGCCGTGCTCGTCATGCTGGGCGTCGCCCTCGTGGCCTTCTCCATGTTCAGGTTCGTCGGCGACCCCATCAACAACATGATGGGGCAGGAGGCGACGATCCAGGAGCGGCGCGAGGCGGCCGAGCGCCTCGGGCTGAACAAGCCGGTGCCCGTTCAGTTCGCCCTCTTCGTCAAGGACGTCGCATCGGGCAATTTCGGCGTGTCCTACCGGCAGGGCCGCAAGGTCTCGACGCTGCTGATCGAGCGGCTGCCCGCGACGCTCGAACTGGCCGCGGTCTCGGCCCTCCTGGCGCTCGCCTTCGGCATCGGGCTCGGCGTCTACACGGCGATCAACCGCTTCGGGCTGGGAGCGCGCCTGATCATGGCGGGGAGCCTGATCGGCGTCTCGCTGCCGACATTCCTCATAGGCATCGGGCTCATCTACCTGTTCGCGGTCGAACTGCGCTGGCTGCCCAGCTTCGGGCGCGGCCAGGTGGTGAAGATCGGCTGGTGGTCCACCGGCCTGCTCACGGAATCGGGCCGCAAGTCCCTGATCCTCCCGGCCATCACGCTCGGCCTGTTCCAGATGACGCTGATCATGCGCCTCGTCCGCTCCGAGATGCTGGAGGTGCTGCGCACCGACTACATCAAGTTCGCGCGCGCCCGCGGCGTCTCCGACCGCATGATCAACTTCAGCCACGCGCTGAAGAACACGCTCGTCCCGGTCATCACGATCACCGGCCTGCAGCTCGGCTCGATCATCGCCTTCGCCATCATCACCGAGACGGTGTTCCAGTGGCCGGGCGTCGGCCTGCTGTTCATCGACGCGGTGCAGTTCGTCGACATACCGGTGATGTCGACCTACCTGCTGCTCGTTGCGCTGGTCTTCGTGTCGATCAACCTCGCCGTCGACCTGCTCTACTACGCCGTCGATCCGCGCCTGCGCGTCGATCGCACGGCGGCGGCGCATTGAGGCGGCCATGACGGACGACACCGCCTCCGCCTCCCTGTCGCCGATGCGCGCGCGCCTGCGCGCCTGGGCGCACAGTGACGTGCTCTACTCCTTCCGCCGCTCGCCGACGATCGTGGTGTCGGCCCTCGTTCTCGCGGCGATCCTGATCGGCGCCCTGCTCGCGCCCTTCGTCTCGCCGCAGAATCCGTTCGACCCGGCGAGCCTCAACCTGATGGATGGCAAGACGCCGCCTATGACGCCGAACCAGTTCACCGGCGCCAGCTTCCTGCTCGGCACCGACGACCAGGGCCGCGACGTGCTGTCGGTGATCCTCTACGGCTCGCGCATCTCGCTGCTCGTCGGCTTCGCGTCTGTACTTCTCTCGGCGGTCATGGGCGTCCTGCTGGGCCTGATCGCGGGCTACCGCGGCGGGCAGATCGACAACCTGATCATGCGCGTCGCCGACATCCAGCTGACCTTCCCCTCCATCCTGGTGGCGCTGATGATCTTCGGCGTGGTGAAGGGCTTCCTTCCCCCGCAGGCACACGAGAGCGCGGCGCTGCCGGTGCTCATCTTCTCCATCGGCCTGTCGGCGTGGCCCCAATACGCGCGCACCGTTCGCGGTGTCACGATGGTGGAGCGCAACAAGGAGTACGTGCAGGCCGCGCGCGTCATCGGGCTCAGGCCCATGATCATCATGACGCGCCACGTTCTGCCCAACGTGCTCGGCCCCGTCCTCGTCATCGCGACGCTGGGCCTCGCGCTGGCGATCATCTCGGAGGCGACGCTGTCCTTCCTCGGCGTCGGCGTGCCGCCGACCAACCCGTCGCTCGGCACCCTCATCCGCATCGGGCAGGAATACATCGCCTCCGGCGAATGGTGGATCCTGTTCTTCCCGGCCCTGACGCTCCTCGCGCTGTCCCTGTCGGTCAACCTGATCGGCGACTGGCTGCGCGACGCGCTGAACCCGAAGCTGCGCTGACCCCATGTCCGCCGCCCTGTCGTCCCCCGCCCCAACATCCGCGGCCGTTCCGCAGCTGAGCGTCCGCGACCTGCGCGTCGAGTTCCCGACGCGCCGCGGCCTTCTCACCGCCGTGGACGGCGTCAGCTTCGACGTGGCGCCCGGCGAGGTGCTCGGCCTCGTCGGCGAATCCGGCGCCGGAAAGTCGCTCACCGGCGCAGCGCTCATCCGCCTGCTGGAACCGCCGGGACGCATCGCCGGCGGCGAGATCGAACTCGGCGGGAAACGCATCGACACGTTGCCCGCCGAAGAGTTCCGCCACCTGCGCGGCGGGCGCATCGCGATGGTGTTCCAGGACCCGCTGACGTCGCTGAACCCGCTCTTCACCATCGGCGACCAGATCGTCGAGACGATCCGCCTCCACCTCGACATGTCGCAGGAGCAGGCGCGCCAGCGCGCCGTCGCCCTGCTGGAAGAGGTCGGCATTCCCGCCGCGGCCGAGCGGCTCGACGCCTATCCGCACGAGTTCTCCGGCGGGATGCGCCAGCGCGTCGTCATCGCGCTCGCCCTCGCCGCCGATCCCGCCATCGTCATCGCCGACGAGCCGACCACGGCGCTCGACGTGTCCGTTCAGGCTCAGGTCATCGCCGTGCTGAAGCGACTGTGCCGGGAGCGCGGCACGTCGGTGATCCTGATCACCCATGACATGGGCGTCATCGCCGAGACCGCCGACCGCGTGGCCGTGATGTATGCCGGCCGCATCGTCGAGATCGGCCCGGTGCGCGAGGTCATCGAGGCGCCTCAGCACCCCTACACGCGCGGGCTCATGGGCGCGATCCCCTCGCTGGAGGGCAGCGCTACGCGCCTCGAGCAGATTCCCGGCGCGATGCCGCGGCTCGATTCCATTCCTGCCGGTTGCGCCTTCAACCCGCGCTGCGCCTTCGCAACGGAGCGCTGCGTGCGCGAGCGGCCGACGCCCTTGCCGTCCGGCAACGCGCTGGTGAGCTGCTTCCTCGTCGCCGACGGCACCCTCGAGCCGCACGCCAGGACGAAGGCCGCCCCAGGCGCGGCCGACGCAACGGACGTCGCGGCAGCCGCCGGGACGGCTGCGCCTCTCGTCGCCGTCGAAAACCTCACCAAGGTCTTCGACGTTTCGCGGCCATGGCTCTACCGCGTCCTGCAGGGCGAGAAGCAGCGCTTCCTCACGGCAGTCGACGACGTGTCCTTCGCCATTCCGCGCGGCCACACCTTTGCGCTGGTGGGCGAATCGGGCTCTGGCAAGTCGACCGTCGCCAAGACCATCGTCGGACTCGTCCGCCCGACCGCCGGGCGAATCACGTTCGACGGCACCGACATCTCGTCGGACGAGGCGAAGGGCGCGGACGCCGGCATCCGCCAGCGCCTCACCATGATCTTCCAGGACCCCTACGCCAGCCTGAACCCGCGCATGATGGCGGCCGCCATTGTCGCGGAGCCCCTGCGGGCGTTCCAGCCGGAGCTCACGCGGGCGGAGGTCGATGATGCCGTAGCCGAGTTGCTCGGCCACGTGCGCCTCTCGCCGAAGGACGGAGTCAAGTTCCCGCACGAGTTCTCGGGCGGCCAGCGCCAGCGCATCGCCATCGCGCGGGCGCTTGCCAGCAAGCCCGAGTTCATTGTCTGCGACGAGCCCACCTCGGCGCTCGACGTGTCCGTGCAGGCGCAGATCCTCAACCTGATGCGCGACCTGCAGGACGAGCTCGGCCTCACCTACCTGCTCATCTCGCACAACCTTGCCGTGGTCC
>JAIYAB010000018.1 GCA_027489275.1 Hyphomicrobiales bacterium | reverse complement strand
GCGGTTCTTCCAGCCGTCGATGAACGACGCCAGCGCCCGCGCGGGCCAGCGCTTCTCGTCGATGTCGGCGGCCTGGATGACCTGCCGCATCAGGCGGATCTGGTCGTCGGTGTCGAGGATGGTGAAATCGGAGCGCAGCCCTACCAGTTCGGCATGCCGGCGCAGGATGCGCGTTCCGATCGCGTGGAAGGTTCCCAGCCACGGCATGCTCTCGGCGACGGGACCGACGAGGTGCGCGATGCGCTCCTTCATCTCCCGCGCCGCCTTGTTGGTGAAGGTCACCGCCAGGATCTGCGAGGGGTAGGCGCGGCCGGTGGCGATGATGTGGGCGATGCGCGTGGTCAGCACGCGAGTCTTGCCGGTCCCGGCGCCTGCGAGCACGAGCACCGGCCCGTCGCTCGCCTCCACCGCTCGCCGCTGCTCCGGATTCAGGCCGTCCAGGTAGGGCTGCGGCGCCGCGACGGCTGCGCGGGCGCGCGCCGCCAGTCCGCCGGCGCGGGGAGCCGACGGGAAGGGTACGCCAAATTCGTCGTCGTCGCTGTGTGCGGGACCGTTCACGTCATTCCGGATGTGCGAACGGCCGTCCCGGCCGTCCGTCGCGCTGAAGCTGGCCGGCGTCCCGTCCGGGGACGCCTCGAACCCGCCCAATGTGGGCTGATTCTCGAGCGCTTCAACATGCTCCTCCTGCGCCGGCATGTCGATGCTCGATGGTTGCCCGCGCCGCGGCAGGGCGAGCCGCGCGGCGAGGTGCTCCATCGCGAGGCAGTCGCGGCCGCGGCAGGACAGGCAGTGCGGACACTCGCGCCCCGGCTTCGACTGCTTCGGCCGGTGCAGCCCGAGCACGGAGGCCGAAATCGCCACGAGCGCGATGGCGCCAAAGCCGAGGGCCATGGCAGACTGCGCTGTCAGCGATGGTTCAACCACGGTGCAACCCCTACGGCCGAGGTTTCCGAAAGACGTTTCGGACGCGAAAGTATAGATAGGAACAAATCCGAAGAAATCCTTTGCATTGTATCGGTTTCCGAGAAATACAACCTAAGTGAGAAGATAGAAAAGGGTACAACCGAATGAGCGGCGGCTTCGTGCTTGCAACGGTGCTGGCGGGGTTCATCTACGCGGTGACGCCGGGTCCGGCCTTCCTTGCGGTGTTCGCGCTGGCCGCGCAGCATGGTCGGGCGGCGGGCGCCCGATTCCTGTTCGGTCATCTGGCCGGGGATCTGCTGTGGGGCGGGTTGGCGCTTGCGGCCATCGTCGGCGTCAACGAGTTGGGCCCGGCCCTTTTCGAGGCGCTGGGCGTGGTCTGCGGAGTCTACCTGGTCTGGCTCGGCGGCAAGGCCGTTCTGTCGAAGGGCGATGGGGGCTCGGCGACGGTGGGCGGGCTGCGGCCGGTGCGCGCCGGCCTCGTCTTCGGCCTCACCAATCCCAAGGCCTATCCTGTGTCGCTTGCCGTGTTCACGGCGCTGACGGTCCGCTACGCCGCGGAAATGGACTGGCGCACGGCGCCGGCCCTGATGGCGGCCGCCACCGTCGGCTTCCTGCTGGGCTATGTGGTGATCCTGTTCTGGGCCGGCCTGCCGGGGATCCGGCGCTTCTTCCTGAAGCACGGTCGAATCGTCACCCGCGTCGTCGGCGTGACCTTCATCCTGTTCGGCGCGAAATCCATCGCCGACGCCGGCCGCAGCTTCGCGTCGCGGTGAGCGTCAGTGGATCCCGGGCCGGCCGGACACGGCCTTCCGGGGGATGCCCATCACGCGGCCGACGGCTTCGGGCCGCGCCAGGCTGGAGTGGGCAGCCTTCATGATCCCCAGATTGGCGATGATGTCGGCCGGGAAGGGCCGGACCCGACGCTCGGTCAGGCCGACATGGAGATTCATGCTCTCCGCCGTTGCAGACAGCCAGAACTCCGTGGCGTGGCGCAGTTCGAGATAGAGGTGGATGCGCTTGTCGTCGAAATCGAGCAGTTGCACCGTCGCGCGCACCGGATGCTCGAGAAGCAGTTCTCGCCGGTAGGTCACGTGCCACTCTGCGGTCATGGTCGTCGCGTCACGCTCCTGGGCGTAGTCGCCGCCCAGCCCGATGACCGAGAACGCCTGCTCGAGCGCATTGTCGAACAGCACGCCGTAATATGCCATGTTGAGGTGGCCGTTGTAGTCGATCCACGCGGGATCGATCCGCATCGTCGACGAGACGAACGGAGCGAAGAAAAAGGCGTGGGTCTCGACGGCCTGCGTCATGACGAGATCCGGATTTCGTCGAGCCGCGCACCGCCGCGGTGCAGGCCCGGGTTTGCCCCGTGGGGCGCTCCGGGTAGAATGATCGAAAATCAACGCGACAAAGGCAAGCTTCGATGACGGCACCCGCCGCGCAATCTCCCGAACTCACGCGCCGACCGTCCCTTGCGGCGGTCGCGTCCGTGACGGAAGCCCTTGCGGCGGCCTTCGGAAACAGGCTCGTCACGAGCCGGGCGGTGCGTGAGCAGCATGCCAACACCGTGACATGGATCAGGCCGCAGGCGCCTGACGCGGTCGTGTTCCCGCACGATGCGGAGGAGGTCGCGGCCATCGTGCGGCTGTGCGCCCAGCACCGCATGCCGGTCATCGCCTTCGGCGCGGGGACCTCGCTGGAGGGGCATACCAATGCGCCGCACGGCGGCGTCTGCATCGACTTCAGCCAGATGAACGCCATCGTCGCCGTGCACGCCGAGGATCTCGACTGCGTCGTGCAGCCGGGCGTCACGCGCAAGCAGCTCAACGAGCATCTGCGCGACATGGGGCTGTTCTTCCCCATCGACCCTGGGGCCGACGCGACCATCGGCGGCATGGTGTCGACGCGCGCGTCGGGCACCAACGCGGTCCGCTACGGCACCATGAAGGACAACGTCCTGTCGCTCACCGTCGTCACGGCAACCGGCGAGGTGATGCGCACGTCGCGGCGGGCGCGCAAATCGTCGGCCGGCTACGACCTGACGCGCCTCTTCGTCGGCTCCGAGGGAACGCTGGGCATCATCACCGAGGTGACCTTGCGGCTGCACGGCATCCCCGAGGCGATCTCGGCGGCCGTCTGCCCCTTCCCGAGCGTCCGGGCCGCGTGCGACGCCACGATCCTGGCGATCCAGACGGGCATTCCGGTCGCCCGCATCGAGCTCCTCGACGCCATGCAGGTGAAGGCGGTGAACGCCTATTCCAAGCTCTCCCTGCCCGAGACGCCGATGCTGTTCCTCGAATTCCACGGCACGGAGGAAGGGGTGAAGGAGCAGGCGCTCCGCTTCGGCGAGATCGCTGCGGACCTCGCCGGCGGGCCGTTCGAGTGGGAGACGAGGGCGGAGGACCGGTCCCGGCTCTGGCAGGCGCGCCATGACGCCTATTGGGCGGCGGTGGCCTTGCAACCGGGCCGCGCGGCGCTCTCCACCGACGTCTGCGTGCCGATCTCACGCCTCGCCGACTGCGTGGAGGAGACGCAAGGCGACATCGCCGCGACGGGACTGGTTGCGCCGATCGTGGGTCATGTGGGCGACGGCAATTTCCACGTGCTGATCAGCTTCGACGCGGATGATCCCGCCGAGGTGGCCAAGGTCGAGGCTTTCATCGACCGGCTGGTCGACCGCGCTCTGTCGATGGACGGGACCTGCACGGGCGAACACGGCGTGGGCCAGAAGAAGATGAAGTTCCTCGAGCGCGAGCATTCGCCGGCGGCGCTCGCGGCGATGCGGGCGATCAAGGCGGCGCTCGACCCGGACGGGATCATGAATCCGGGCAAGGTCGTGGTCGCGTGAGCATCGTTCTGCGTCACCCTGCCGCCATGAAGTCCACTATGGTGGCGATGACCCTGAACCGGGGATCGCAAGGCATTGCGTGACATCCTGACCGGGCTGGCCATCCTGCTCATCGTCGCGATCACCGCGGCGATGGCGGTGCCGTACTTCGTGGACTGGTCATCCTACAGGAGCGAGTTCGAGGCGCGCATCGGCCAGGCCGCCGGCATGCCCGTGACCATCGACGGGCCGATCGACCTGAAGCTCCTGCCGACGCCGAGTCTCAGCGTGGCCGCGGCTGCGACCGGCATCCCCGGGACCGGACCCGTGCTCACGGTGGGGCGCGCGCGGTTCGAACTCGCGGTCATGCCGCTCCTGCGCGGCGACATCCGGGTCATCGAGGCGACGCTGGAGGGGCCGCGCCTCGAGGCGGCCTTGCGGCCCGACGGCGGCATCCAGGGCCTGACGGATGCGATCGCCGGGCTCGGCGCGGCGAGCAGGGTCAGCGTGGAGCGGCTGACCATCACCGGCGGCTCTGCGGCGCTGAGCGACGCCTCCAGCGGGCGAACGCTCTCGGTCAGCGGCCTCGACATCGCTGCCGACGCAGGGGCGCTGGCGGGCCCGTGGCGCGCATTGGGTCGGGCCGTCATCGGGAACGAGCCGGTCGAGGTTCGCCTGACCACAGGATCGCCGGAGCCGGACGGCACCCGGATCAAGCTCGGGCTCGTCAGCGACGGCGGAAGCCAGCGCGCCGAGATCGATGCACGGTTCGTCGTCGCCGACGGTCGCGCGACGCTCGAAGGCCGCGTCTCGGCGAGCGGGCGCGTGCGCTGGCCGGACCGGGACGCGTTTGCTGCGCGTCCCTGGTCGTTCAGCGGGGGGCTTAAGCTCGCCGGCCGCTCGGGTGCGCTGGAGGGCATCGAACTCGACGCAGGCGGCGACGAAGCCCCGGTGAAGTTCACCGGCACGGGCCAGGTCGAGCTCGGCGCGGCGCCGCGGCTGCGGCTCGCGCTGGACTCCAAGCAGATCGACCTCGACCGTCCGTTCACAGGTCCGATCGCGCTCGGCCAGCCGTCCCCCTTCGTGCCGTTCGCGACGATCGTTCCGGGCTGGCTCCAGGCGCTGGGCGGCGGCTCCGGCGGGCTGGTGCCGTTGCTGCCGATCGACATCAGCCTCACGGTCCCCAACGTCATCGCGGGCGGCGATACGATTTCCGGCGTGGCGGTCGACGCGACGCTCGCCGCCGGCCGCATCCAGGTGAAATCGGTGGCCGCCACCTTGCCCGGCGCGACGGCGCTGCAGGCGCGCGGCGATGCGGCGCTCGCCGACGGCGGGCGGTTCGCGGGCCGCGTGACGCTGCGCACGCGCGACGCGGCGCGGCTCTTCGCCTGGGCCGAAGGCGAGAAGGGCGGCCGGTCGGCCCGGATCGGGGACGTCCGCGAGCTCGGCTTCGACGCCGACGTGTCGCTGACCTCGACCGTGTTCGCCGCCCGCTCCATCCGGATGACCCTCGACCGGTCGCAGATCCTCGGCACGGTGCGCTATTCGCTCCCGGAGGGCGGCGCCCGTGGCCGCTTCGAGGCGCAACTCACGGCGGACGGGCTCGCCATCGACCAGGTCCCCGACCTGTCCACCCTGACGGGCGCCGCGCGCGGCCTCGACGTCGTGCTGACCATCGACGCCCGGAACGTGCGCGTGGGGCAGACGACAGGCCCGAACGTGGGCGCCGGCCGTGTCGGCCTGCGGCTCGCAGTGTCGCCGGACGGACTTCAGGTCGATACGCTGGACATCACCGACGTCGGCGGCGCGACGGTGCGGGCGAGCGGGAGCGTCGGCGCCGCGGGCGGCCGCCTCGACGCCACCATCGACGCGCGCCGCGTCGAGCCGTTGGCGGAGCTGCTGCGCAAGCTCGTGCCCGGCCGCTTGCCCGCGATGCTTGCGGCGCGCGCCCCGACGCTCGGACCCCTGCGCCTGCGCATCGTCGCCGAGAAGGCAGGAGCGGACGCCGAGGCCCGGATCACCGCCGAAGGTACCGCGGCGGCCGCGAGGCTGTCGGGATCGGCCGCCGTCGGCGGCGCGGCGGGCGGCGACAAGGTCGTCGGCGCGCTGCGCGTGGACGCGCCCGACAGCGCCGCCTTCCTCGCCCAGCTCGGGCTCGAGGCGCTGCCGCTGCCCGGCTTCGGTCCGGGCCGGCTGGCCGTCGACCTCGACGGCCGCTTCGGCCAGGGCGCGACGGTCAAGGTCAGCGGGACCGCCGCGGGCGTGCAGATGGCCGGCGAGGGACGGATCGGCAGCGCGGCGCAGGAGCCCGATCTCGCGGGTGTGCTGTCGCTCGACACCGCCGATATCGGCCCGCTGATGCAGATCCTGGCCCTGCCCGGCCCGGACGCGTTGGGCCGCCTGCCGGTGCAGCTGCAGGCGCGCGCCACGCTGGCCGGCGAGCACCTGGACCTCGCCGACCTGTCCGGCCGCTTCGCCGCCGAACCGCTGGCGGGGCGTCTCTCCCTCGATCTCGGCCGCGGTCGCCTGGATGGCGCGCTCCAGCTCGACCGGCTGGCCCTGTCCACCGTGTCGGGCCTCGCGCTCGGCCGGCTGCAGGCGCCTCTGCCGGGCAGCCTCTGGCCGGGCGGCCGTTTCGGCGGCGTGCTCCCGCCGCCGTTCGAGACGACGCTGCGGCTTTCCGCCCGCCAATTCGACCTCGGCGCGGGCCCGCCTGCGGCCGATGCTTCGGCCACGCTGCGCTGGACCGCCGAGGCGCTGGAGGTGACGCAGGGGGACATGGCCTTCGCCGGCGGCCGCCTCGGCGGCGGTTTCTCCGTCCGCCGGCAGGGCGGCCAGGCGGCATTCTCGATGAAACTCGTCGGGCAGGGCCTCGACGTTCCCCTCGTGTTGCCGAACGCCGGCATCGGCGGCCGGGCCGACATCGAACTGGACGGTGCGTCGTCCAGCGAGACGGTGGCCGGACTCGTCGGCACGCTGTCGGGCGGCGGACTGATCCGCATGCGCGGCGCGACGCTGGCGCGGCTCGATACGCGCGCGCTGTCGGGCGTCACCGCCGCGTTCGACGCCGAGCGTGATCCGCCCGACCTCGCCCGCGTCCGCGCCAGCCTCGCCGCCGCCTTCGACAGGGCCGCTCTGCAGGTGGCTGCGCCGGAAGCGCCCCTGACGCTCTCGGGCGGGATCCTGCGGGCTGGTCCCATGACGGCGCGGATGGGCGACGTCGAGCTGAGCGGCAGCGCAGCGGTGGACCTGCGCAACGGGCGGCTGGACGCGCGGGCGGTTGTGGTGGCGGAACCGCCGCCCGGGTGGTCCGGCCCGGCGCCTCAAGCGACCGTGCTGTGGCGGACGAACCGCTCGGGCGTGATCGAGCGCGACGTCGACGTCGCGTCCCTCACGAACGTGCTGACGACGCGCGCCGTCGCGCGGGAGCTCGAACGCATCGAGGCGGCGGAATCCGACCTCCGCGAGCGCAGCTTCTTCCTTCGTCGACAGAAATCCGAGCGTGAGCGGCTCGAGCGCGAACTGCGGGAGGCCGAGGAAGCCCGTCTCGCGGAGGAAGCCCGTATCGCCGAGGAAGCCCGCAAGGCCGAGGAGGCCCGTCGCGCCGAGATCGCGCGGCAACAGGAGGAAGCCCGGCGTGCTGAGCAGGCGCGCCGGGAAGAGGAAGCGCGCCGGGCTGAACAGGCGCGCCGGGAGGAGGAGGTTCGCCGGGCTGAACAGGCGCGCCGCGAGGAGGAGGCTCGCCGGGCCGAACAAGCGCGCCGGGAGGAAGAGACGCGCCGGGCGGAGCAGGCGCGGCAGGAGGAAGAGGCGAGACGGGCCGAAGACGCGCGGCGGGCGGACGAGGCTCGCCGCGTCGCGGAGGAGGCAGCGCGCCTGCAGCAGGTCCCACCGGCGCTTCGGCCGCAGGCCAAGCCGGTTCCGGAGGACGACCAGACCGAAAGCGTCAGCGCCGGCGTCGAGGAGGCCGCGCGGCTTCTCGGCCTGCCGCCGCCGACGGCCGGTGAGGCCGCGACACCCGTCGCGCCGCTGCCGCCGCCGACGCTGGTGCGTCCGGCGCCCGGCGCAGGGCCGCGTCAACCGCCGCTAGCGCCCTGATTGGCCACCGCGCGGTAGTGCGCGAGCACCGCGAGGCGGATGGCGGAAGAGAGGTTCGTGGTCGAGCGCTCGGCGTCGATGGCAGCGACGAGGCCGTTCAGGCTGACGCCGCGGCTGCGGGCGACGTCCTTGAGGGCGTCCCAGAAGGGCTCCTCGATCGACACGCTGGTGGTATGGCCGGCGATGCGGACGGTTCGCTTGACCACGGCGTCGCCGGTCACGCGTCGTCCTTTCCGGGCTTCGGCGGGCGATCCAGGCGGTGCCCGTCCAACCTGCGGACTGCGAGGTCGTCGCGGGCGGCCGCTAGTTCGCGCTCGACGCGGGTGCGGCCGAATTTCGTCCGGTTTTCAGCCGCTTCCGCCTCCCGGGCGGAACGGTCGCGGGCTTTTCGGGCTTTCCGGAGGTTGACGATCTCGGCCGTCACGACCTTTGCCTTCAGGGCTTCTTGCGGAACGCGTCGAGGCTGACGACCTCGGCGCCCGGCGCTTCTTCGGGCTTGGCCTTGTCCTTCGACGCCCTTGCCTTGACGGCCGGCTTCCCATTCGCTTCGACAGGCGGCTCGGCGGCCTTGTCGGCCGGGGCCTTGGCCTGCGGTCCGGCGGCAACTGGCGCTTTCGTCACATTGCCCTTGGCGTCGGTGTCCTTCGTCTCGCCCGAGCGCGCACGGGCGGCAGCCTTGCGTGCGCTGTCGCGGCTCTCGGTCGCCCGCGCGGGCAACGGCAGCGGCGTCGGCGGAGGCGGCGCGGCGGGCCGCTCATCCGACTCGGTATCGGCGTCATCCTCGTCGTTGTCGGCGGGCTCGGCGCCGGACAGTTCGAACTTCAGACCGAACTGGACGGAGGGGTCGAAGAACCCGGTCAGGGCATCGAAGGGAACCAGCAGGCGCTCCGGGATGCCCGAGAAAGACAGACCGACCTCGAACGCGTGCTCGGTGACGGCGAGGTCCCAGAACTGATGCTGGAGGATGATGGTCATCTCCTCCGGGTACTTCTCGCGCAGGCGTTGCGACATCCGCACGCCGGGCTCGCCTGTCCGGAACGAGACGTAGAAATGGTGATCGCCCGGCAGGCCGCGCTCCGCCGCGTCGGTCAGCACCTTGCGCACGACACCCTTCAGCGCGTCCTGGACGAGGAGGTCGTAGCGGATGAGATCCTGGGGCATGAGGCCGTCGCGCGCGGGGCTGGAATGAGGTGGAGGTTTCTGTTGCCAGGTACCTCCGGACCCCGCCTTACGGTGCTACCCGCAAGGGCTTGGTTTCGGCTTTAGGGACCGCTTACGCGGCCACCGCAACCGGAGCATAGTTGTCGTTGGCAACTATATGTTCGGCCCGATAACGGCGGAACCATGCCGGGCAAAAGTACACCCTTTACACCCTCGTCGATCCTGTTTCGCCCCCGCCGGAAGCCACCCCTTGCGGTGCGGGACGCCGTCCCGCGGGTGGATTCTGGTGGAGGCGCCGGGTACCGCCCCCGGGTCCGAAAGGCTTATTCCGATGTCCGTTTATCGCCATAGCCGTCTTGCGACGGCATCCGGAATATAGTGCGCCCGGCGGGGGGACGGAAGGGGTAAAGGGCGAGAGCGAGGTCGACGGCGAACGTTGGTCAGCGCTCCTGCCCGGCCATCGGCCCGGCGACCCGCTGCTGGCGTTCGGAAAACCGGGCTTTGTCGACCGGAAAGTTAGCCCGCAGTCCGACCGCCGCGTAGGCGACGATCTCGGCGATCCGCTTCGCCCGCGTGCCCTGCGTGCGCGCTGTTGCCAGCCACTCGAGGATGCCTCGCCGCGCGGAGCGGGGGAACGCTTCGAACGAACGCGCCGCCTCCGGCACCGCGGCGAGCGCCGCAGCGAGGTCGGCCGGAACCTCGGTCGCCTCGACGGCATCGAGGGCCGTCCACGTGCCGTCAGCCTTCGCCCTCTCCACCTTGGCAAGGCCCGCCGGCGCCATGCGCCCCTCGGACATCAGGCGATCCACCTTGTCGCGGTTCACCCGGGACCAGTTGCTGCCCGCGCGCCGCGGCGACAGAAGGAGCATGCTTCGTTGCTCGTCCAGCCTGCGGGGCAGCGAATCGATCCAGCCGAAACAGAGTGCCTCGTCGACGATCTCGGACAACGGCACATGACGGCCGCCGGACCCTTTCTTCCAGGTCACGACCCACACGCTCTCCGACTGGCCGTGACGCTCCTCCAGCCAACCGCGCCACTGCGCGATGCTTTCCACCTGAACGCGTTCGAGGTCGTCCAGACGCCCGGCCACGCCGTCTCAGCCGTCCGGATAGCCGTTGCGGACGCGTGACGCGCGGACCATGGCCTGGGCCTCGGCGTCCCGCCCTGCCTGGCAGGCGGCCGACGCCTGGTCGATGTCCTTGCGGATGCGGTCGTAGACCGACTGGCCGACGTGGCCGGTGGCGAGGTCGTTGTCCTGGATCGCCTTCCAGCGTGCGATGGACGCGGTGCAGCCGGCCCCCTCGGGCAGCCTGAATCCCGGCGGCGAAACCCCGGCCGGCAGGTTCGCGTACGCCCCCGGCGGCGGTGCAGACGCCTGCGGCGAGGGCGCCGACGTGTTGCAGGCGGCGAGCGCGAAGGGCAAGGCGAGGACGGCGAAGGCGAGACGGCGGGCCATGCGGGGCTCCTGTGGCAGATTCGCGGCCGAGAGTACCGCAAGCAGGGGCGCGGGTGGACTGGCTCGCGTCCCTGCCAACGCTTTGTCCCCGTGCTGCGACTTGCTCTCGACCGCCGCTTCCGGTTACAAGACATCAACCGATCCGTGACAGGATCGCATGCGCATGATTGCGCGGGTTTCGAGGAACGCCGTGGCCACCATCGCCACCTCTTTCGCCGGACAGACGGAGACCCTGCGCGGGTCTTCGGCGCTGGCGCGCGTTCTTCCGCTGTCCGGGCTTCTTCTTCTCCTTAGCCGCCCCTGAGGGCCGGCCGGGCGCACGCGCCTGGGCCCGCAGGGGACACGAGGCCGAAGCGACAACCGACAATCCGCCCGCAGGACCCGGCGAGCCACGATCGCCCCGGAACACCGGCGAGGCCAGCGAGAGAGACGACACCATGACCGCGCACACCTCCGCCACCGACCGCGTCATCATCTTCGACACCACGCTGCGTGACGGCGAGCAGTCGCCCGGCGCCTCGATGACCTTCGAGGAAAAGCTGCAGGTGGCCCATGTCCTCGACGAAATGGGCGTCGACGTGATCGAGGCGGGCTTTCCCATCGCCTCCGAGGGCGATTTCGAGGCCGTGTCCGAGATTTCCCGCCGCGTGAAGCGCGCCACCGTCGCCGGCCTTGCCCGGGCCGGGCAGAAGGACATCGACCGCGCCGGCGAGGCGGTGAAGCATGCGGTGAACCCGCGCATCCACACCTTCATTTCCACCTCGCCCGTCCACATGAAGCACAAGCTGCAGATGGACCCCGAGAAGGTGCTCGACCTGGTGACCTCCTCCGTGACCCGCGCCCGCAACTGGGTGGCCGATGTCGAGTGGTCGGCGGAGGACGGCACGCGCACCGAGATGGACTTCCTGTGCCGCTGCGTCGAGGCCGCAATCAAGGCCGGCGCGACGACGATCAACATCCCCGACACGGTCGGCTACACCGTGCCGGAGGAGTACGCCGCGCTGTTTCGCACCGTGCGCGAGCGCGTGCCGAATTCCGACAAGGCGATCTTCTCGGTGCACTGCCACAACGACCTCGGCATGGCGGTGGCCAACTCGCTGGCCGGCCTCGCCGGCGGCGCGCGGCAGATCGAGTGCACGATCAACGGCATCGGCGAGCGGGCGGGCAACGCGGCGCTGGAGGAGATCGTGATGGCGATCAAGACCCGCGGCGACGTGCTGCCTTATCACTGCAACGTCGAGGCGACGATGCTGACGCGCGTGTCCAAGCTCGTCGCGGCGGTGACCTCGTTCCCGGTGCAGTACAACAAGGCCATCGTC
>JAIYAB010000401.1 GCA_027489275.1 Hyphomicrobiales bacterium | reverse complement strand
CCGGTCTCGCCGCCCCGGCGGACGCCCAGTCCAACCGCATCCGCGTCGGCGTCGAGGGCAACTATCCCCCGTTCTCGATGGTGGCCCCGGACGGCAAGCTGTCGGGCTTCGACATCGACATCGCCAACGCGGTGTGCGCCGAACTTAAGATGTAATGCGTGCTCGTGCAGCAGGAATGGGACGGCATGATCCCGGCGCTGAACGCGAAGAAGTTCGACATCATTGTCGCGTCCATGAGCATCACGGAAGAGCGCAAGAAGGCCGTCGATTTCTCGGATCCCTACTACGACGTCCCCTCGCGCTTCGTCGCCAAGGCCGGCGCCTTCGCCGACCACAAGCCCGAGACGCTGAAGGGCAAGACGATCGTCGTCCTGCGCAACTCGCCGCGCGCCAAGTTCGTCCAGGAAACCTACAAGGACTCCACCGTCCTGCTCGCCGGCAAGGAGACCGAGGTTTACATGGAGCTCACGGCCGGCCGTGGCGACATCGCCTTCGGCTCCTCGGTGGTGTCCTCCGAGTCGTTCCTGAAGAAGCCGGAGGGCAAGGGCTTTGCCCAGGTCGGCGACGTGGTCCGCCTCGATGCGGGCGGCGGCGGCGTCGGCATCGCCATCCGCAAGGCGGACGGCGACCTGCGCGAGAAGATCAACGCCGCGCTCGCCGCCATCCGGAAGAACGGCACCTACAAGCAGCTCCAGTCGAAGTACTTCGACTTCGACATCTCGGGCAGCTGACCGTCCACCTTCGCCGGCGTCCCCAGGGCCAACCGCCGGGGACGCCGTTCCGGCCGCCCGTCCGCGAGGTCGCGCCATGCTCCACGGCTACCTGCCGGCCATCCTCGAAGGCCTGTCGATGACGTTGCGTGTCGCGGCGCTGTCGCTGCTGATCGCCTGCGGCTTCGGCCTCGCCGGCGCGGTCGCGAAGCTCTCGGACAGCCGCGCCGCGCGCCTCGTCGCCGACGTCTACACGACGTTGATCCGCGGCCTGCCCGAGCTCGTGCTGATGCTGATCATCTTCTACGGCGGGCAGATCGCCATCAACAACGCGGCCGAGCGCTGGGGCTACGGCTATATCGACATCGACCCCTTCATCGCCGGCACGGTGACGATGGGCTTCATCTCGGGCGCCTACCTCACCGAGACGTTCCGCGGCGCCATCCTCGCCATTCCGAAGGGGCAGATCGAGGCGGGCCACGCCTTCGGCCTGTCGCGGTTCGATGTGCTCACGCGCATCACGCTGCCGCAGATGGTGCGTCACGCCATTCCCGGCTTTGCCAACAACTGGCTGGTGATGGTCAAGGCGACGGCGCTCGTGTCGATCATCGGCCTGGACGACATGGTCCACCGCGCGGGGCTCGCCTCGGCGGCGACCCGCGAGCCCTTCACCTTCTACACGGCCATCGCGGCGATCTACCTCGCCATCACGACGGTCTCGATCCTCGCCCTGCACGCGCTGGAAAAGCGCTACTCGCTCGGCGTGCGCAAGGCGGAGCTCTGACCATGGACTGGGCCGTCATCCGCGAGTCGCTCCCGCTCTATGTCGACGGCCTGCGCGTCACCCTGATGCTGCTGGCCGTGTCGATCACCGCCGGCTTCGCGCTCTCCGTCCCGCTCGCCATGGCGCGCGTATCCCCGCGGCCGTGGCTGTCGAAGCCCGTCTGGCTCTACACCTACGTGATCCGCGGCACGCCGCTGCTGGTGCAGCTCTACATGATCTATTTCGGCCTCGCGCAGTTTCCCGCGGTGCGCGAAAGCTTCATGTGGCCGATGCTGAAGTCGGCGTGGTTCTGCGCCTGGTTCGCCTTCGCCATGAACACCACCGCTTACACCACGGAGATCTTCGCCGGCGCGCTGCGCGCGACGCCCTCCGGCGAGATCGAGGCGGCGCGGAGCCTGGGCATGAGCCCCTTCGCCATCTACCGCCGGATCCTGTGGCCCGGCGCCCTGCGTCGCGCCCTGCCGCAGTACGGCAACGAGGTGGTGATGATGATGCACGCGACCGCCATCGCCAGCGCCGTCAGCATCGTCGAGCTGACCCGCGTCGCCCGCGACGTCTATTCCAACCACCTCCTGCCCGTGGAAGCGTTCGGAACCGTCGCGATCTTCTATTTCGTGCTGACCTTCGCCTTCGTGGGCGGCTTCAAGCTCCTCGAACGTCGTTATCTCCGCCACCTGCGACCGAAGTCGGCAGACACGTCCCGCGACGGCCTGCCGGTTGCGTCTGCAAGGCCCGCCTGACATGCGAACCGATACCATCGCCCTGATGAGCCCGGCTCCCGGCACGCGCCATGAGCTGGTTGTCCACCGCTTCGGCCGATCCGGCGCCCGCCCGCTGGTCTACATCCAGGCCGGCCTGCACGCCGACGAACTGCCCGGCCCGCTCGCCCTGCAGGTGCTGCGGTCGCGGCTGGCGGAGCTCGAGGCGCGCGGCATGGTCACCGGTGAGGTGATCCTCGTGCCGCTGGCGAATCCCGTGGGCCTCGCGCAGCGCGTCCTCGGGAGCGCCGTCGGCCGCTTCGACCTGGCCGACGGCGGCAATTTCAACCGGGGATTTCCCGCGCTCGCCGACGAGGCTGCCCGG
>JAIYAB010000174.1 GCA_027489275.1 Hyphomicrobiales bacterium | reverse complement strand
GTCGGACACGGCGAACGTGCTCATCATGCCGGCGTTCCACTCCGCGTCGATCTCCACGAAGATGCTGCAGTCGCTGGGCGGCTCCACCGTCATCGGGCCGCTGCTGGTGGGCCTAGACAAGGCCGTGCAGATCGTGCCGCTCGGCGCCAAGGACACCGACATCGTCAACATGGCCGCGCTGGCGGCCTTCAACGTGGGCGGGTGAGGGACAGCGGCAGAGCCGCCTCCAAAGCCCGACGGCCCATCCTGCCGAAGGAGCCGTGTCCTGTGGCTTCGGCATCCTCCGCCTTCGAATTCAAGCGAGACCCATGACCAGATCCCCCACGACCGTCGTCTTCGATATCGGCAACGTGCTGCTCGACTGGGATCCCAGGTATCTGTACCGGACGATCTTCGACGACGAGGAGCGGATGGAGTGGTTCCTGTCGGAGGTCTGCACCCCGGCGTGGAACATCGAGCAGGACCGCGGCCGCACCTTCGCGGCGGCGGTTGCTGAACTCGTGGCGGTGCATCCGCATCTGGAGGCGGAGATCCGGGCGTTCGACGAGCGCTGGCCGGAGACGGTGAGCCGCGTCATCGACGGGTCGCTCGACATCCTGCAGACGCTGCGCGCCCGGAAGGTGCCGAACTACGCCATCACCAACTTCTCGGCGGAAAAATTCGCCGATGCCCGGCGGATCTGGCCGTTCCTCGATACGTTCGACGGGATCGTCGTGTCCGGCGAGCACCGGCTGCTGAAGCCCGATCCGGCAATTTACCGGCTGCTGCTCGATACGCACGGGCTGGCGGCCGGGGACTGCGTGTTCATCGACGACTCCGTGAAGAACGTCGAGGGCGCGCGGGCGGTCGGGATGCATGCGCTGCATTTCACCGGGCCGGAGACGCTGCGCAACGACCTCAACGCGCTGGGTTTCGCGCTCTGAGCGCCGCGCGACCCGTCCCGTCGCCGGGCGCCTGCGGGTTTTCATGAGCCTTGCCAAACGCGGCGTCTGACGCCACACCGCGCGCCATGCGCCGCTTCGACGCCCCGCTCCCCATCGACGACGTCCTCGACCGGCTCGCCGGGACGATGGCGCAGGCGTCGTCCGCCGTCCTTGTCGCCCCGCCGGGGGCGGGCAAGACCACGCGGGTGCCGCTGGCGCTTCTCGACGAGGGCTGGACGAAGGGCGGGCGCATCATCCTGCTCGAGCCGCGCCGGCTCGCCGCGCGCGGGGCCGCGGAGCGGATGGCGCGGACGCTGGGCGAGCGCGTCGGCGAGACGGTGGGCCTGCGCGTGCGGCTCGGCTCGCGGATCGGGCCGCGCACGCGGATCGAGGTGGTCACCGAGGGCGTGTTCACCCGGATGATCCTCGGCGACCCGGAACTGTCCGGCATCGCGGCGGTGCTGTTCGACGAGTTCCACGAGCGATCGCTCGACGCCGACTTCGGCCTTGCGCTCGCTCTCGACGCGCAGGCGGGGCTGCGGGAGGACCTGCGCATCCTGGTGATGTCGGCGACGCTCGACGGCGCCCGCGTTGCCGCGCTGCTGGGCGACGCCCCGGTCATCGCCAGCGAGGGACGGGCCTTCCCGGTCGAGACCCGTCACCTCCCGCGCGACCCGCGCCAGCGGATCGAGGACGAGATGACGGCCGCCATCCTGCGGGCGCTGGCGGCGGAGCCGGGCTCCGTCCTGGCCTTCCTGCCGGGACAGGGCGAGATCCGCCGGGTCGAGACGCGGCTGCGCGAGCGTGTGCGCGATCTGGCGGTCGACATCGCGCCGCTCTACGGCGCCATGGACCAGCGCGCGCAGGACCTTGCCGTCCAGCCCGCCGCGCCGGGGCGGCGCAAGGTGGTGCTGGCCACCTCCATCGCCGAGACCTCGCTGACCATCGAGGGCGTGCGCGTGGTGGTCGACAGCGGGTTGGCCCGGGTGCCGCGCTACGAGCCGGCGCTCGGCCTGACGCGGCTGGAGACTGTGCGGGCCTCGCGCGCCGCCGTCGACCAGCGGCGCGGCCGCGCCGGCCGTACGGAGCCGGGCGTCTGCTACCGGTTGTGGGAGGAGGCGGCGACGGGGGCGCTGCCCGCGTTCTCGACGCCGGAGATCCTGTCGGCCGACCTCGCCGGGCTGCTGCTCGACTGCGCCGCCTGGGGCGTAGGCGATCCGCGCGGGCTGCGCTTCCTCGATCCCCCGCCTGCGCCTGCGCTGGCGGAGGCGCGCGCGCTTCTCGTGGCGCTCGGCGCGCTGGACGAGGCGGGCCGGCTGACGGAGGAGGGCAAGGCGATCCGCGACCTGCCGCTGCCGCCGCGGCTGGCGCGGATGCTGGTCGCGGCGGGCCGCGGCGGCGATGCGGCGCTGGCCGCCGACGTGGCGGCGGTGATCGTCGAGCGGGGGCTCGGCGGCGACGGGACGAACCTCGTCCATCGCGTCGACGCGTTCCGGCGCGAGCGCTCGGCGCGGGCGCAGGACATGCGCCGGCTCGCCGCCGGCTGGGCTGCCTCCGTCGGCGGCGCTCCCGGCGAGCGGCACGGCGAGGCGGCCGAGGCGGGGCGGGTTCTGGCCATGGCCTTTCCGGACCGGGTGGCCCGCGCGCGGGGTGCGCCGGGCGCGTTCCTCATGGTCAACGGGCGCGCCGCCGCCGTGGAGCCGCACGACGCGCTGGCGCGCGAGCCGTTCCTGGCGGTGGCGGAGATCGCGGGGGCAGCCGGCGCCGCGCGCATCCTGCTCGCCGCCCCCCTCTCGGCCGAGGAGATCGAGGCCGACTTCGGCGACCGTATCGCCGAGCGCGACGAGGTGACGTTCGACCGGGCGGCGGCGGCGCTGCGCGCGCGCCGGGTGCGACGGCTCGGTGCGCTCGTGCTGGCGGAGCGGCCGCTGCCGACGCCGACCGGCCCGGAAGCGGCGCGGACGCTGGCGGAGGGCATCGCCCAGCTCGGCATCGAGCGGCTGCCGTGGACGAAGCCGCTTCAGCAGTGGCGAAACCGGGTGACGTTCCTGCGCCGGGGCGACCCGACCTTCCCCGACCTCTCGGACGCGGCGCTGGCGCGCGCGGCGGGCGAGTGGCTCGCCCCCTTCGTCGCCGGCAAGGCCTCGCTCGCGCAGATCGGCGGCGACACGCTGGCGGAGGCCCTGCACGCGCTGCTGCCATGGGATCTGGCGCGCCGCCTCGACGCGGAGTGCCCGACGCATTTCGAGGCGCCGACGGGGAACCGCCACGCCATCGACTACGAGGCCGAGGAGGGCCCGGTGCTCGCCATCCGCGTGCAGGAACTGTTCGGGCTGAAGGATCACCCCGCGGTCGCCGGCGGGCGGCTGCCGCTGGTGCTGCACCTGCTGTCGCCGGCGCACCGGCCGATCCAGATCACCCGCGACCTGCCCGGCTTCTGGCGCGGCTCCTGGGCGGCGGTGAAGGCGGACATGAAGGGCCGCTACCCGCGCCACCCCTGGCCGGACGACCCCGCCAACGCCGCGCCGACGGCGCGCGCGAAGCCGCGGGGAACGTGAGGGGTGGCGGAAGCGCCGGGTTCAATTCCCCCAGCGCTGCTGCCAGCTCCGTTCGCCGAACATGCAGTTGGAGCGCGGCTTCTCGGCCTGGACCGGGACGTACTGCGCCGGCACGACGCGCGGGGGCAGCTCCGGCGGGGCGACGAGGGCGATCTCCAGCAGGATCTTGGTGCGGGTGGCGTCGACGAACTGGCTGCGGTCGCGGATCGGGATCATGAAGGCGCCGGGCCCGCCGATCACGCAGTCGGAGTAGTACTCGTCGAGGTTCTCCACCTCCGCGTAGCCCGCGTTGGGCCTGTTGAGCATCACCGGCAGGCCGTTGATGGTGATGCCCTTGGCGACGGCATCGTCCCGCGAGACGGTGACGGGCCGGCCCTGGTTGTTGGCGCCGTCGCCCGAGATGTCGATGACCTGCTTGAGGCCGTGGTAGCCGTTGCCCTCGAACAGCGGAACGGCGAAGTCGATCGCGCCCGAGATCGAGGTGCGGTAGAGGCGGCGCGTCGGCCGGTTGGCGAGGCGGGACACGAAGGCCTCGGCCGTCTCCGGCCCGTCGATGATCTGCCACGGGACGACGATGTCCTGCGAGATGCTGCCGGCCCACTCGATGTAGGTGACGGCGATGCGGCCGTTCACCCCTTTCCTGATGGCGGCCAGGATCTCGGGAGAGCGCAGCGCCTCCATGTAGCCGATGCGCTGGAGCGTCTGCTCCTCCGGGTCCATCGACCAGGACACGTCGACGGCGAGGACGAGTTCGACGTCGACCTCCTCCGGTCCGTCCCGCGACAGCGCCGGCGCAGGTTCCGTAAGGGCCGCGGCAAGGACGACGGCAAGCGCGCACGCGGCGCGGCCGAGTTGCCGGAGTGAAGGGACGGACGCCATGGCCATTCTCCCGCACTGATCCATATGTTCAGTTTGGCACCATGCATGGCGCGCGCCAATGGCGGATCGATGCGGCTTTTGCCCGCTTCACCTGCGACTTGGCGCATGCCATTGTGAGCGCCAGACGGGGCCGCGCGGCAATTGCCGCGAAGGCCCCGCAAAACGAATGGGTCGCAGTTTCATGACGTCGTCCGCCGCGGCCGAGCGCCTCGCCGGCGTCATGTCCGGAGAGGGGAAAAGGCAAATGCGTTCATGGATTCTGGGTCTGGCCGCCGCGGCCACGTTCGGCGGCGCCGCGCTGGCGCAGGACGTCAAGCCGGCGATCGTCTACGACATCGGCGGCAAGTTCGATAAGTCCTTCAACGAGGGCGTGTATAACGGCGCGGAGCAGTTCAAGAAGGCGACGGGAATCGAGTACCGCGACTTCGAGATCCAGAACGACGCGCAGCGC
>JAIYAB010000217.1 GCA_027489275.1 Hyphomicrobiales bacterium | reverse complement strand
TTGCCGATCTGGGCGCAGGAGCCGACAGTCGCCCAGGTGTCGACCATGGTGCCGCTGTCGACATAGGCGCCGATGTTCACGAACGACGGCATGAGCACCACGCCCGGCGCGACGAAGGCGCCGCGGCGCACCGTGCAGTTGGGCACCGCGCGGAAGCCGGCCGAGCGGAACTCCGCCTCGCCCCAGCCATCGAACTTGGAGGGCACCTTGTCCCACCACGAGGCATTGCCGGGGCCGTTGCCGATCAGCGTGTTGTCGTTGAGGCGGAAGGACAGCAGCACCGCCTTCTTGAGCCACTGGTTGACGGTCCACCCGTCCGCACCCTTCTCGGCAACGCGCGCCTTGCCCGCATCGAGCAGCGCGAGCGCCTCGACGACCGCGTCGCGGACCTCGCCGCGGGTCGCGGCGCCGATTTCGGCACGATTCTCCCAGGCGGCTTCGATGGCGGCGGCAAGAGCGGCGTTGGACATGGCGGCAACCTTGGTCGGGGAAGGATGAACGCCGCGTGCTTAGCAATGCGCGGCGCGGCTGTCATCATCCCCGAAGCGGGCCGCGGTCGTCAGCGCGTGCCGTACATCCTGTCGCCGGCATCTCCGAGGCCCGGCACGATATAGCCGTGGTCGTTGAGATGCTCATCGATGGCTGCCGTCCAGATCCGAACCTCCGGATGGGCGCCGGTCAGGCGGGCGATACCCTCGGGAGCGGCGAGCAGGCAGACGAAGCGGATGTCCTTCGCGCCCCGCTCCTTCAGCCGGTCGATCGCCGCTACCGCGGAGTTCGCGGTCGCCAGCATCGGGTCGATGACGATGACGAGGCGCTCGGCGATGTCGGAGGGCGCCTTGAAGTAGTACTCGACGGCGGTCAGCGTCTCGGGATCGCGATAGAGGCCGATATGGGCGACGCGCGCCGAAGGGACGAGCGTCAGCATCCCGTCCAGCATCCCGACGCCTGCGCGCAGGATAGGCGCGAAGACGAGCTTCTTGCCCGCGATGGTCGGCGCCTGCATCGTCGTCAGCGGCGTCTCGATCTCGACGGGTTCGAGCGGCAGGTCGCGGGTGACCTCGTAGGCCAGCAGCATGCCGATCTCGTTGAGGAGCTGGCGGAACCCCTTGGTCGACCGCTTCTTGTCCCGCATCAGCGTGAGCTTGTGCTGCACCAGCGGATGGGAAACGACCGTGACGCCTTCCATGGGAAACCCTCGACCCTCGGGCGGCGCGCGTTCCCGCGGCCGCCGCTGCCTGTGACTGGACCTGACAACGGCAGTCTAGCGCGGCGCGCGGGTCAGAACACCGTTCCGTCGCTGACCACCGTCAGCGGAGGCGCGCCATCCACGCGTTTTTCGCGCGCGATGCGCCGGCCGGCCGCCCAGGTGCCGCCTTCGAGCACCTTGGCGAGGGGAAACTGCTCCGGCGGGCGCCCCAGCGCATGGCGCACCAGAGCCGCCACATCGTCCAGCAGGGCAACCGTCAGCGCCCGCCACTCGACGACGAGCGTGGAATCGACCCGTTGCGGGATCGCGGCCTCGGAGGGGTCCTTGAGCCGCAGCACGCCCGCGTCGAGGAAGAGCCCGCCATTGCGGTACTCGGCAAGCCCCGTGAGGGCGTCGATTCCCGTCACGCCGATGCCGGCCCACTGCAGCGGCTCGATCAGCGAATAGGCGAGCCACTGCGAGAGCTTGTGGAACGGCACGAGGCCGTTCGTCGCGTCGGCCGTCACCAGGGCGGGATGATGCCAGGTGTCGCCGAGGTCGACGCCGCCGAGCGTCGTGCGGCCCGGCCAGATCGGCCCGAAATGGTCGAGCAGCGCCCGCAGGATCGCCTCCGCCGGCAGCATGCCGCCTTCCGCCTGCGCGGCCAGATGGTCGAACAGGCCACCCGGGCGAGGCGTGTCGAGCCGGCCGAAGACCTCCGGCTTGCCGGCGACCACGTCGCCGAGCCGCCGCAGCAGCGCCGCGCGGCCCTCCAGCCCGACGAGCGGATTGCCGGCCCCCACCTGGAAGGCGTCGCCGACCGCCTGTGCCGTCAGCCCGCGCAGGCCGTCCGCATCGGCGCGCAGCCGGTCGCCCGGCGTGGCGGAGAAGGCGCCGGCGACGAACATGTCGAAGCTCGCCACCGCCAGTCCCTCGGACCGGGCAAACGTCTCGCCGCTCGACTCCTCGCGATAGCGCCACGCCGCGCCCGCGCCGGCGTCGAGCAGCACGCTCGTGATGGCGAGGTCGAAAGCTGCGCGCCCCTTGGCGGCCGGCGTCGCCCAGGCGGTGCCGCGGTCGAGCGTCGACCAGCGGTCGAAACCACCTGCCGAGAAATGCCGCCACCGCGCATGGAACGGCACGTCGAGCGTCGGATAGTTGCGTCGGATCGTGTCGAGGACGTAGGTCGAGCACCGCACGAGGCGGCCGGAGTCGACGCTGAAGTTTGGCAGGTCGCCGTCGATGCCCAGCGCCAGAAGGCGGTGCGCCCGCTCGCGCACGGCGCGCGGCGACAGCAGGGACTGCGCGAGATCGGTCTCGGAAAGCGCCATGCGGCCCCGGTTCAGTAGCGTTCGAGCGGCCGGCCGACCGTGTCGCGAAGGTCGTCGCGGGTCGGCGCGCCGTCCGGCGCATAGTAGCCGGCGGCCTTCTTGGCCTCCATCTCGACCGAAGCATCGGGCGGGATGAGCTCGTCGGGGATCGGCACCCGCTCGATGATCTCGATGCCCGAGCCGACGATGGCGTCGTATTTCATGTTCGACATGGACATGAACCGGTCGATCCGGCGGATGCCGAGCCAGTGCAACACGTCCGGCATCAGCTGCTGGAACCGCGCGTCCTGGACGCCCGCCACGCACTCCGTCCGTTCGAAATAGGTCGCCGCCTGGTCGCCCCCCTCCTGGCGCTTGCGGGCGTTGTAGACGAGGAACTTCGTGACCTCGCCCAGCGCGCGCCCTTCCTTGCGGTTGTAGGCAATCACGCCGGCGCCGCCCTTCTGCGCTTCGCGGACGCACTCCTCGATGCCGTGCACGAGGTAGGGCCGGCAGGTGCAGATGTCCGAACCGAACACGTCGGAGCCGTTGCACTCGTCATGAACCCGGCAGGCGATGGTGCGGCGCGGGTCGGTGAGCGCGGCGACGTCGCCCACGATGTAGATGGTTGTGCCGCCGATGGGCGGCAGGAACACCGCGAGATCCGGCCGCGTCACCAGTTCGGGGAACATGCCGCCCGTCTGTTCGAACAGCGTGCGACGCAGCACCGTCTCGGTGACGCCGAAGCGCGCGGCGACGCCGGGCAGGTGCCAGACGGGGTCGACCGCGATCTTGGTGACCGAAACATCGCCCGTCGCGTGCAGGATGTCGCTGTCCTGTTTCAGGCGCCCGCCCGACAGCGCCGACACCACTTCGGGCATGTTCAGCCGCGCCCGGGTGATGGCGATGGTGGGCCGCACGTCGAGCCCCTGGCCAATCTCCGTCGCGAACACCTGGCCGGCCATGTGGCCCCAAGGATCGAGCGAGACGATCCGCCCAGGCTCGAACCACTGCGGATGCGGGCCGACCGGCACCACCGGATGCGTGTTGGTGAAGTCCGGCCGCGCCAGCGGATTGAGCGCGCCGGACGACACCGCGAGCGCACGGTAGAGCGAGTAGGCGCCGCCATGCGCGCCGATGACGTTGCGGTCGCCGGGGTTGGTCACCGAGCCCACGACCGGCCCGCGCGCGCGCGGCTCGCCGGCCCCCCAGGCGATCGGCCACCGCGTGACGCCGCCGCCCGGTTCCGGGTGCGAGGTGAGACGGATATGCGTCGGGCGGTTCTCCGCCATGGCTGGACGTCCTTGCGTGGACGCACGAGACGGCGTCCAAAATGCGAAGGCCCCCGCCGATGCCGGCCAAGGGCCACTTTGTCCATCTATCGTGATGTTTGCTTTACGGATCGTCAACGTCCGGGCGCTCGAGCCAGCTCGCGCCCGCCGGGCCCGGCGGGAGGCCGAGATGCGCGGCGACAGTCTCGCCGACATCGGCGAAGGTCGCCCGCGCGCCGACCGGGCCGGGCGTGACAGCGGGCCCGAAGGCCAGGACCGGCACGTGCTCGCGCGTATGATCCGTTCCGCGCCAGGTGGGATCGTTGCCGTGGTCGGCGGTCACGACGACGAGGTCGCCGGGTCGAAGGACCTTGGCGAGCGCCGGGAGGCGCGCATCGAAGGCCTCGAGCGCGGCCGCATACCCGGCCACATCGCGGCGGTGGCCGAACTCCGTGTCGAAGTCGACGAAGTTCGCGAATATCAACCCGCCGTCCGCCAGCGCCGCCGCCTCGTGCAGCATGAGGTCGAACAGCGCCATGTTGCCCGGCGTCTTCACCTCCCGCCCCGTGCAGACGTGCGAGAAGATGTCGCCGATCTTGCCGATCGTTGCGACGTCGCGCCCGGCCGCGACAGCGCGCGCCAGAATGGTGCCGCCGGGCGGCGGCATGGCGAAGTCCTTGCGGTTGCCCGTGCGCACGAATCCGGCGTCCGCCGAACCCACGAAAGGCCGCGCGATGACGCGGCCGATCATCAGGGGATCCACAAGGCGGCGCACGGTCGCGCACAGCGCGTACAGCCGCTCCAGCCCGAAGGTTTCCTCGTGCGCCGCGATCTGCAGGACGCTGTCGACCGAGGTGTAGCAGATGGGCTTGCCGGTCCTCATGTGCTCGGCGCCCAGCTCGTCCAGGATCGCGGTGCCGGACGCGTGGCAGTTGCCGAGGACGCCGGGTACCTTGCCTTCGGCCACGATCGCGTCGGTCAGATCCGCCGGGAAGGCGGGTCGCGTGTCCGGGAAGTAGCCGAAGGCGAATGGCACGGGGGTGCCGGCCAGTTCCCAGTGGCCGGAGACCGTGTCCTTCCCCTTTGACATTTCGACGGCATGGCCCCACTGGCCGGCCGGTTCTGCCTGCGCCGCGAGGCCCGGGGGAACCCGCCCGGTCGAGGCGGCGACTGCGTTCCACAGGCCGAGGCGCTCAAGGAACGGCAGCGCCAGCGGCCCGCTCCGCAACCCCTCCCTGTCGCCCTCTCCCCGCGCGCATGCCTCCGCGATATGGCCGAGCGTATCGGCGCCGGCATCGCCGTAGGCGCCGGCATCCCTCGCTCCGCCGCAGCCGACGGAGTCCATCACGATGAGGATGGCGCGGCTCAAGCGGTCGGGTTCCGCGGCGTCAGCAGCGCGTCGCGGATGGCCTGCCAGCTGTCGCGGTCGGGCGCACCGATCAGGCCGCCATCGTGCAGCGTCGGCCTGTAGGCGCTGCCGTCGAACCGGGCCGAATAGCCGCCGGCCTCGCGGTGCAACAGCCAACCGGGCGCGTGGTCCCAGGGCATCAGCTTGCTGAACAGCACGAAGTGCGTATTCCCAGAGGCGACGAGCCGGTACTCGTGCGCCGCGCAGCGATAGGACAGGCCGGCGGCAACACGACCCAGGTTCCCTGTCAGCGTCGATCGCAGGGGTTCCGGCGTCCAGTGCCACGACACGGTGCCGACGCATTGGTCCACCGGCACCGGCGTCGCGACCCGCATGTCGGTGCGCCGGCCGTCCGCGTCCTCCCACCACGCGCCCTCGCCGCGCACGGCGAAGGAGCACATCTCGCTCAGCGCATCGAGGATCACCGCTCCCGCGATCTCGCCGCGCACCACGACGGCGGCCATCACGGCGAACAGCGGCAGGCCGGCCGCAAAATTGGCCGTGCCGTCGACGGGATCGACGAGAATCGCGAGTTCGGCGTCGCCGAGGCGGTCGAGCCGCGAGGCGTCGCTGGCGACACCTTCCTCGCCGACCACCACGACGCCGGGAAACGCCTGCCGGAGCCCCGCCTCGATGACACGCTCGGCCTGCTCGTCCGCGTCGGTAACAAGGTCGATCGCAGAGCTCTTGGTGCGGACCTCACCGGCGCCGAGGCGCCGGAAGCGCGGCAGAATCTCCTGCTGCGCCGCTTTCCGCAGAATGTCGGCAATGGTGCGCACGTCGCGTTCGCTGACCGTCATGGCTCCCCCTCGTTCTCGTTGCGGCCTTCGAAGGCCGGCCGCGGTTCACTCGCGGACGACGCCCGCGTCGGCGGCCTCCAGCCGGAAGGCTGCGGCGAGGAGCGCGCGGGTATAGTCGGTCTGCGGCCGCTCGAACAGGTCCTCGGCCGGCCCCTGCTCGACGACGCGGCCATTCTGCATGACGACCACGTGGTTAGACAATGCGCGGACCACGCGAAGGTCATGGCTGATGAACAGGTAGGCGAGGTTGTGCTTGCGCTGCAGTTCGCGCAGCAGGTCAACGATCTGCGCCTGCACCGACATGTCCAGCGCGGAGGTCGGCTCATCCAGCACGACGAAGCGCGGCTTCAGCGCCATGGCGCGCGCGATGGCGATGCGCTGGCGCTGTCCTCCCGAGAACTCATGCGGGTATCGATCCATGGTCGAGGGATCGAGGCCGACGTCGACCAGCGCCTGGGCCACGATCTCGCGCTGCTCCTCGAGCGATCCGGCGTCGCCGACGACGCTCAGTCCCTCGCCGACGATCTCCGCCACCGACATGCGCGGCGAAAGGGACCCGTAGGGGTCCTGGAACACAACCTGCAGGTTGCGCCGCAGCGGGCGCATCTGGCTGGAACTCAACCCGTCCAGCCGCTGCCCCATGTAGACGATCGGCCCCTCTGACCCGATGAGCCGCAACATCGCCAGGCCCAGCGTCGTCTTGCCGGAGCCCGACTCGCCGACGACGCCGACCGTTTCGCCCTCGCGCACCGCCACGGTGATGCCGTCCACCGCCTTCACATGGCCGACGACCTTCTTCAGGAAGCCCTTGCGGATGGGAAACCAGACCTTGAGGTCCTGGGCGCCCACGATGGTCGGCGCGTCCGCGCGCGGCGGGCTCGCACGGCCCTTCGGCTCGGCGGCCAGCAGCTTGCGGGTGTACTCGTGCTGCGGCCGCTCGAACACGTCCTCGACCGGTCCCTGCTCGACGATGCGCCCGTGCGTCATCACGCAGACCCGGTCGGCGATCTTGCGCACGATACCGAGGTCGTGGGTGATGAAAAGCATCGCCATGCCGCGGCTGGCCTTGAGCTCGGCGAGCAGCTTCAGGATCTGCGCCTGCACGGTGACGTCGAGCGCCGTCGTCGGCTCGTCGGCGATCAGCAGATCGGGTTCGTTGGCGAGCGCCATGGCGATCATCACGCGCTGGCGCTGCCCGCCGGACAGTTCGTGCGGATAGGCGCCGAGGCGCGTCTCGGGATCGCGGATCCCGACCTGGCGCAGCAGGGCCAGCGTGCGCTCCCGCGCCGGCTCGCCGTCGAGTCCCTTGTGGAGGGACAGGATCTCGCCGATTTGCCGGTCGATCGTGTGGAGCGGATTGAGCGACGTCATCGGCTCCTGGAACACCATGGTCACGGCATTGCCGCGCACGGTCCTCAACTCGTCCTCCGACGCCAGAAGCAGGTCGCGCCCCTTGAACAGGATCTCGCCCGACGGGTGGGACGCCGGCGGATAGGTGAGCAGCTTCAGGATCGACAGCGCGCTGACCGACTTGCCCGATCCCGACTCGCCCACCAGCGCCACGGTCTCGCCGGGTCCGACGTCGAACGACACCCGGTCCACCGCCAACGTCTCCCGCCCGCCCTGGCGAAAGGCGACGGACAGGTCCCGGACGGAAAGGAGGGGTGCGGTCATGAGGTTGCGGCGATCAGGGCGTCGATTGTGTCAAGGTCCGGGCGAATGCAACGGATCGTCCGCCCTCCCAAGGCTTGCCCGAAGCGGTGATGAACGAGCATATACTCGTCCTTGAAGCCTTTGTCTGCGCTCAGGAAATGGCTGCATTCAAGGCCGAACGCCGTGGACAGGTGAATGGCATCCGGGAGCTTCAGGCCTCCGTTTTCGGCTCTCAACACGGCCGCGAAGCGGAGAACATCTTTGGTCACAGGCGCAACCTCAAGAATGAAATTGCTGAACGACCAATTCTCATATGTTGTGATCAGATCCTCATTGCGCTTCCGGTAAGGATCCACCAAGGTCTCGGCGAATGTCAGTTCGCTTGTTACGAGAATAGCGGGTTCGTGTCGCCTTACTCCACCAAGGAAGCGTCTGAGTTTTAGACCAACCTGATCCTTGGGCTCAAAGATTGCAATGAATATATTCGCATCGATATAGATGCGGCTGAATTCTTGCATCAGTCGTCCCACTCGTCGCGCAGCGCGCGGATGCGGGCCACGGCCTCGTCCATGGTGACGCCGTCGTCCTTGCCCCTGGCGCTGGGCTCCGAAAGCTCGGCCAACAATTCGTCGAGCGACTTCCTGGGAGCAGCCTGCGGGGACGTGACGTCCCGGCCCGGGAGGCGCCCCTTAAGTGGGGTCAACCCGCCGGCCGTCGAGGCATCGTCGGGCTGTTCGATGACGAGCGTGACCGCGCGCGAGGGATCCACCGCGTTGCGCACGTCGTCAGGCAGCTTCTCGTGTGGATAGTCGTTCCAAACGATCCGGTTCATGGTCCACCTTCCAGCGTCCCGTTATCGCACAACGCGCATCCTCACCCAAACGTCTTCCTGGGGTCGAAGGCATCCCGCACCGCCTCGCCGATGAAGATCAGCAGCGACAGCATCACCGCGATTACCGTGAAACCGGTCAGCCCGAGCCACGGAGCCGAGACGTTGCTCTTGCCCTGCAGCAGGAGTTCGCCCAGCGAAGGCGAGCCCGGCGGCAGGCCGAAGCCGAGGAAGTCCAGCGACGTCAGGGTGGTGATGGAGCCGTTGAGGATGAAGGGAAGGAACGTCATGGTCGCCACCATGGCGTTGGGCAGGACGTGCTTCACCA
>JAIYAB010000149.1 GCA_027489275.1 Hyphomicrobiales bacterium | reverse complement strand
GCCATCGCTGGTCCGACGGCCACCCCTTCACCATCGAGGACTTCCGCTACTGGTGGGTCGACGTCGCCCTCAACAAGGAGCTGAGCCCCGGCGGGCCGCCCGAGCTCTTTTTCGTCGACGGCAAGCTGGCCCGCGTCGAGTTCATCGACGACCGCACCATCCGCTTCGCCTGGGACAAGCCGAACCCGCGCTTCCTGCCGGCGCTGGCGCAGCCGCGCGCGGCGACGCTGTTCGCGCCCGGCCACTACCTGAAGCAGTTCCACCGCCGCTACCGCGACAAGGCCGAGCTCGACCAGCTCGTTACCAAGGCCAAGCTGAAATCCTGGGCCGCGCTGCACAACCGGATGGACGATTCCTACGACTTCTCGAACCCGGACCTGCCCTCGCTCGGCCCGTGGATCGTGAAGACCGCCGCTCCCGCCACCCGGTTCGTCTTCGACCGCAATCCCTACTTCCACCGCGTCGATCCGACCGGCCAGCAACTGCCCTACATCGACCGCGTGATCGTCGACATCGCCTCAGGAAGCCTGTTCGCGGCCAAGGCGAATGCGGGCGAGGCCGACCTGCTGGCGCGCGGCCTGTCGATGAACGACGCCCCGGTGCTCAAGGAGGGCGAGGCGCTCAACGGTTATCGCACGCACCTGTGGCGCTACGCCCGCGGCTCGGCCTACGCCTTCTACCCGAACCTGAACTGCAACGATCCCGTCTGGCGCACGCTCAATCGCGACCTGCGCTACCGGCGCGCCCTTTCGCTGTCCATCGACCGGCGCATCCTCAACAACGCGCTGCTGTTCGGGCTCGGCGTCGAGGGCAACAACACGATTCTCGCCGACAGCCCGCTCTACCGCGAGGAGTACCGCACGACGCACGCGACCTACGATCCGGCGACGGCGGCGAAGCTCCTCGACGAGGTGGGCCTCACCGAGAAGGACTCCATCGGCATCCGCAAGCTGCCGGACGGCCGCACGGCGGAGATCATCGTCGAGGTGGACGGCGAGTCGGGCGACATGATCGACGCGCTCCAGCTCGTCACCGAGATGTGGCGCGACGTCGGCATCAAGCTCTTCGTGAAGCCGCAGGAGCGCTCGATCCTGCGCCAGCGCTCGTTCTCGGGCCTGACGGTCATGGTGGCGGCGACCGGCCTGGACAACGCGGTTCCCACGGCTGAGATGCCGCCGCACGAGCTCGCTCCGGTGCGACAGGAGAACTACGCCTGGCCGAAATGGGGCCAGTGGTACGAGACGCAGGGCAAGAACGGCGAGGAGCCCGACATGGTCTCGGCGCGCCAGCTTCTGAGCCTCTACCGGGGCTGGCTGGGCGCGAGCGAGACCGCCGAGGCCGCGCAAGTGTGGTCGCAGATGCTGGCGCTCTACAGCGAGAACCTGTGGAGCATCGGAACCGTCGCCGGCGAGCTGCAGCCCATCGTCGCCAACAAGAAGATGCGCAACGTGCCCGACAAGGCCCTCTACTCGTGGGAGCCCACCTCGCTCATGGGCATCTACAGGATCGAGGAATTCTACTATGCCGGGTAGCCGCTGATGGCGATGGTCCTCTACCTCCTGCGCCGCTCCATGACGATGGCGTTGACGCTGCTCGCCATCTCGGCGCTCGTCTTCATCGTCATCAAGCTGCCGCCTGGGGACTACCTCACCAACCAGATCGACGAGCTGCGCTCGCAGGGGGATGCCTCCGCGGTGGCGAAGGCCGAGTTCCTGCGACAGCAATACGGCCTCGACCGGCCGGTCTGGGAGCAGTACCTCGCCTGGGTCGGCGTGTGGCCCGGCCCCAACGGCATGTCCGGCCTGCTGCAGGGCGACTGGGGCTGGTCGTTCGAGTTCCAGAGGCCGGTGAACGAGGTGGTGGGCAGCGCGCTGGGGCTGACGATCCTCGTCAATATCGCGACCGTCATCTTCATCCATTTCGTCGCGATCCCGATCGCGATCTACTCGGCGACGCGGCAGTACTCCTTCGGCGACTATGCGGCGACGCTGGTCGGCTACATCGGCCTTGCGACGCCCAACTTCCTGCTGGCGCTGATCCTGCTGTTCTACCTGAACCGATGGTTCGGCGTGTCGATCGGCGGCATGATGGACCCGCAATACGCCAACGCGCCGATGTCGATGGCGAAGGCGCAGTCCATCGCGGCGCATCTGGTCGTGCCCGTCATCGTCATCGGCCTGTCCGGCACCGCGGCGATGATCCGGCGCATGCGCGCCAACCTGCTCGACGAGTTGCAGAAGCAGTACACCGTCACGGCGCGGGCCAAGGGCATGAAGCCGTTGCCGGCTTTGTTGAAATACCCCTTCCGCATGGCGCTGAACCCGTTCGTCGCCGACATCGGCAACCTGCTGCCGCACCTCGTCTCGGGATCGGTGCTGGTGTCGCTGGTGCTGTCGCTGCCCACGGTGGGGCCGGTGCTGCTGCAGGCCCTCAAGCAGCAGGACCAGTACCTCGCCGGATTCATCCTGATGTTCGTGGCCGTGCTGACGGTGTTCGGCATGCTCGTGTCCGACCTGCTGCTCGCGGTGCTCGATCCGCGCATCCGGTTCGGCAAGCGGTGAGGGGCCACGCATGACACCGCCTCCCTCCGCCTCGTCCGCGATCACGCATGACGCGCTCGCGCCCGGCCATTACGTCAATCCCGCGCCGTTCGACGCCTACACCGCCGAAGCGATGTCGGCGGCCGAGGAGCGGTTCTACCGCGCCTCCTCGATCAAGCTGATCTGGTGGAAGTTCCGCCGGCACAGGCTGGCGCTGGCCTCGGCCATCTTCCTGCTGCTCGTCTACCTGATGCTGCCTTTCGTGGAGGTGGTCGCCCCGTACCGCCTCGCGCAGCGCCACGCCGACCACCTCTCGGCCCCGCCGCAGGGCGTGCACCTGTTCCACGAGGGCGAGTTCGTCGGGCCCTTCGTCTACCCGTACTCGTTCCGCTTCAACCTCGACACGTTCAAGCGCGAGTACATCGTCGACCGCACGAAGCCGCAGCCGCTGCGCTTCTTCTGCCGCGGCGAGTCCTACGATTTCTGGGGCATCACGACGGGCAACTTCCACCTCGTCTGCCCGCCGAAGGACGGCACCTTCTTCCTCGTCGGCACCGACAAGCTGGGGAGGGACCTGTTCTCGCGCATCATCTACGGCGCGCGGATCTCCATGACGGTGGGCCTGCTGGGCATCGCCGTGTCGTTCATCATCGGCCTGACGCTCGGCGGATTGGCCGGCTACATGGGCGGGTGGGTCGACGCGACAGTCCAGCGCATGATCGAGGTACTGCGATCACTGCCGGAACTGCCGCTCTGGCTCGCGCTGTCGGCCGCGGTGCCGGCCAACTGGAGCCCGGTGCTGGTGTTCTTCGCCATCACCATCATCCTGGGCCTGCTCGACTGGCCGGGTCTGGCGCGCGCCGTGCGCTCCAAGCTGCTGTCGCTGCGCGAGGAAGACTTCGTGCGCGCCGCCGAGCTGATGGGCGCCTCGCGCACCCGCATCATCGCCCACCACCTCGTGCCGAACTTCATGAGCCACCTGATCGCCAGCGCCACGCTGTCGATCCCGTCCATGATCCTCGGCGAGACCGCGCTGTCCTTCCTCGGCCTCGGGCTGCGCCCGCCGGTGACGAGCTGGGGCGTTCTGCTCAACGAGGCGCAGAACCTCGCGGCCGTGAACCTCTACCCCTGGCTGCTCGCGCCGATGGTGCCGGTGATCCTGGTGGTGCTGGCCTTCAACTTCATGGGCGACGGCCTGCGCGACGCGGCCGACCCGTACAGCTAGCGCCGCCGTCCGGCGGAGCGCTCAGCGCTCCGCGGCCACCGCCGCGCTCGCCGCCACCGTCGCGCCGGCTGCCGCCGCAGCGCCGGCCGCCGCGCCGTAGGCCGGGTTGAACGCGGTGGGCCGCACCACCGTTGGGGAGCCGGCCGGCGCCGGGATCGGCGCATGTTCGCCCTCGCGCACCGTCACGGCGTTCGAGGCGAAGGGGATGCCCTGCTCGCGGAACGCGACGTAGATGCGCTTCAGCGCCTCGCGCTGCACCCAGGTCGGCCGCCCCGGCCGCGCCGTGAACTTCAGGCGGATCAGCAGCGCATTGTCCTGGATATCCGCCACGCCCTGCATCTTCAGCGGCTGGATGATCTCGCGGGCGAGCTCCGGATCCTCCATCATCGCAAGGCCAAGCTTCTTCACCGTCTTGCGAACGTGCTCGAGGTCGACCGTGGGCTCGATGCGGAGGTTGAACTTCATCGTCGCCCAGTCGCGGCTGAAATTGGTGATCTGCTGCAACTGACCGTAGGGGATGGTGTGGACCTGGCCGTTCTGGTGGCGCAGGCGCAGCGACCGCAGCGAGATTTGCTCGACGGTGCCCTTGAGGCGGCCCGTGTCGATGTACTCGCCCACCCGGAAGGCGTCGTCACCGAGGAAAAACACCCCCGACAGGATGTCGCGGATCAGCGACTGGCTGCCGAAGGACAGCGCGAGGCCGAACACGCCCGCGCCGGCCAGCAGCGGCGCGATGTTGACGCCGAGGTTGGACAGGGCGAGCAGCGTCGCCATCAGCACAATGACGATCGCGGCGATGACCCGCGCCATCGGGAAGAAGGTGGCCAATCGCGAGGCGGGGGCCGGCTCGCTCTCGTCGTCGGCGCCGCCGAGCGGATCGATCCGCGGTGCGGTGCCGATGGCGCGCGCCGCCCAGTAGTCCGTCACCTCCCACGCCACGAACCCGGCGAAGGCGGTGCCGCCGCCGTAGATCAGCGCGAGCTTCAGCCCCGGCCACATCGCCGAGGGCACCACGCCGTCGGCGCTCATCCACAGCGAGCCGGTGACGTAGACGATCATCAGCATGCCGCCGAAGCGGAAGATCCGCCGGATCATGTGCGCGCGGGACTGCTTGCCGCGCCCGGCCTCGAGGCCGAGCGTGGCGTCGATCATCCCGTAGGCGCCCAGCGTGCCGACCGTGAACAGCACGGCGTTGAACACCTGGAACTGCCGCAACAGGATGCTGACGCCCCACGTCACGTAGAGCGCGGTGACGAGCAGCAGCCCCACCAGCAGCACGAGGTTGCGCCCCGCCGTACCGACGACGCGGGTCATGCCGTCCGCCGCCAGCTTGACCGCGGCGGCCGCCAGGCCCGCGCAGAGCATCAGCAGCATCACCGCCAGCCCGGCGGCGGCCGGCCAGTCCATGCCGTTGCGCACCAGCACGGGGATCACCGAAGGCCCGCTGACCGAGATCAGCGCGGCGACGCCGATCAGCGCGAAAATGCGGCGCGAGACGCCGTCCGTCACCGGGATCAGGCGGAAGCGCGGCCGATAAGGGCGCAGCACCACCTGGGCGATGAGCATGATGCCGTAGAAGCGGATCGCCGCCTTGCCGCAGGCCGCAGGCAGCCCGCCGCCCGGGCCCCAGCCCTCCATCATCACCCGCCCCGCCGTCATCAGCAGAACCGCGAACAGCAGCCGGTCAACGGCGTCCCACATCAGCAGGCGCGACGCGCCGGCGCGGCAGGCGACGTGTTCGAGACCGCCGTCGCGGGTTCCCGAGGTCCACATCCGGAACGCGAAGACAACGAAGCCGGCAGAGGCAACGGCCACCGCCATCAGGACCATGGCGTCGAGCCCACCCGCCACCTCGACCGAGCGGCCGATGCTGTCGGCGAGCTCGGACGGCAAGCTCGGGATGGCCTGCAGCGCCAGCTTCAGCTCGCGCCCGACGAGATCCATCCACTGGTCGAGCCAGGCGAAGGTGTTGCCTTCCAGGCCCATCGGCGGAGAGACGGGCGGCGGAGCGCCCTGGTTCACCTGCTCGGCCTGCGCCGCCTGCGCCAGCCGCACTAGCTCGCGCGCCGGGGAGATGGGGGCCGAGGGGAGGATGTCGTCGATGGTCATGCGGCCTGTCCCGATGCGGCTCGCGCAGTCGCCCGCGCCTGCGGCGCGCTCACGCGAGCAGTGCCGCGGCGCGGCGGTCGACCGCATCGTGGCACGAAGTCATGAAGGGGCAGTTGGTGCGTTGCCGCAGAGCTTTCAATAAGCGTTCTGCTCGAACACTGGCTCCACGGAGCCGCTCCAGACATTGTGAAGGTCCGCCAGCAGGCGTTCGGCCGCCGTGCGGCCCTCCGCGACGATCGCGTCGAGCGGCTCGAGGTAGAGCGTCTCGTCGCGTCCGGCGGCGTCGAGGCGGGCCCGGCGGGCGAGGCCACCGCGGGCGATGGCCAGAGCCTCGCGCGCCACGTCGCGCAGCGTGCCGCCGCGGAACGGCGTCGCCAGCGCCCGCTTCGGCACGCCGTCGCGCATCGCCTGCCGCTCCGCCGCGCTCCAGTCGCGCACCAGCGCCTCCGCCTCGTCCAGCGCCCGGTCGTCGTAGAGCAGGCCCACCCACAGCGCCGGCAGCGCGCCGAGCAGCGGCAGCGGCCCGGCGTCGGCCCCGCGCATTTCGAGGTAGCGCTTCAGCCGCACCTCGGGAAACAGCGTCGACAGGTGGTTGGCCCAGTCGGAGATGGTCGCCCGCTCCCCCGGCATCTGCGGCAGGCGTCCCGCCAGCAAGTCGCGGAAGGAGGCGCCGGAAACGTCGTGGTAGCGGTCGCCCCGCTTCACGAAATACATCGGCACGTCGAGCGCGTAGTCGACGTAGCGCTCGAAGCCCATGCCGGGCTCGAACGCGAAGGGGATCATGCCGGTCCGGTCGGCGTCGGTGTCGAGCCAGATCTCCGAGCGGTTCGACAGGAACCCGTTGGGCGCGCCCTCGACGAAGGGCGAGTTCGCGAAGAGCGCCGTCGCCAGCGGCTGGAGCGCGACCGAAGTGCGCAGCTTGCGCACCATGTCCGCTTCCGAGCTGAAATCGAGGTTCACCTGCACCGTGCAGGTGCGAAACATCATGTCGAGGCCACGGGAGCCGACTTTCGGCATGTAGCCGGCCATGATCCCGTAGCGCTGCTTCGGCATCACGGGCGTCTGCGCCCGAGTCCATGTCGGGCTGTGGCCCAGCGCGAGGAACCGGACGCCGAGCGGCGCGGCCACCGCATTGACGGTGTCGAGGTGGACGCGCAGCTCCGCGTCGGTGTCGTGCAGCGTCTCCACCGGCGCGCCCGACAGCTCGAACTGCCCGCCCGGCTCCAGCGAGATCGCGCCGCCGCCAGCCTCGTCGAACAGGCCGATAATGGCCTCGCCGTCCATGATCGGCTGCCAGCCGGTGCGCGCCTGCATGCCGCGCAGCAATGCTTCGATGCCGCGCGGGCCGTCATAGGGCACCGGCGCGTGATCCTGCGCATAGAAGGGGAATTTCTCGTGCTCGGTCCCGATGCGGTAGGCGCTCTTGGGCTTGCATCCCTCGGCCAGCCAGGCCACGAGCTCGTCGCGGCCCTCGATCGGCGTCAGGTCGGACTGGTCGCGGGCCATGAAATTCCTTCCGCAAGCTTGGCAATGCGCCGCCGATGGCGGGATCGGCAGACTTAAGGGGGATGCCTTTGCGTTGCAATCGTATGACGCTTGCACGACTGCAAAGTGCAGGAACCGCAAGATCCTCCCCTGGTGCGGCCCGGCAACGCTGCATCACGCGGGGTCGCCTGCAACAACACAAATCCCCTCATCCTGAGGAGGCCGCGCAGCTTCCGTCTCGAAGGACACAGGATGGTGGGGCGCGCTGAGGCGGATGCTGCGCGATGGTGCGTCCTTCGAGACGCGGTCCTGCGGACCGCTCCTCAGGATGAGGGGCGTTGCAAGAGGGGTGCGTGGGGAATTGCAAGAGGGGAGCGTGGGACAGGTGGGGTGCCTTCCATCAGCGCGGCGCGCGGCGTCCATGCGTAATGATCATTGGAACTCGCGGCGGCCGCAGTGTAGCGGTCTTGCGTGACCGCCGAGATCTCCCGCTCAACACCCGCCGCCGCCCAGGGCCTCGGCCGTGTCGACCTCGGCCTCTACGCCACGATCGTGTGGGTGTGGGGCACGAGCTGGATCGCGCTGCATCACCAGCTCGGGGTCGTCGCGCCCGAGGTGTCGCTGGTGTGGCGCTTCGCGCTGTCCTTCGTGCTGATGCTGGCGTGGGTGCTTTGGCGCGGGGACCGCATTTCCGCATCCCTCGCCGACCATGCCCGTTTCGCCGCGCTCGGCCTTCTCATGTTCTCGACGAACCTGCTGCTGTTCTACTATGGCGGGCTGACGGTGCCGTCGGGCCTGCTCGCCGTCGTGTTCTCGCTCGCCTCCGTGTTCAACCTGCTGCTGGGCGCGATGATCTTCCGCCAGCCGATCGATCCGCGCGTGGCGCTGGGCGGCGTCCTCGGCGTGGCCGGCGTGGCGGGCATGTTCTGGCCGGAGATCGCCGGCAAGCAGTTCGACCGCGCGGCACTGATGGGTCTTGGCCTGTGCATGGCCGGCACGCTGTCGTTCTGCCTTGGCAACATGGTGGCGACGGCCAGCCAGCGGCGCGGGCTGACGATGACGTCGGCGACCCTCTGGGGCATGGCGTACGGCACGCTGTTCCGCACCCTGTTCTCGGTAGCCCGGGGCAGCGCGTTCATCATCGAGACGACGCCGGCCTATCTGGGCGGGCTCCTCTATCTCGCCGTCGCCTCCTCGGTCATCGCCTATGCCACCTACATGCGCCTCCTCCAGCGCATCGGCGCGGCGCGCGCAAGCTATTCCACCGTGCTGTTCCCGGTCGTCGCGCTGGCGATCTCCACCGTCGCCGAGGACTATCGGTGGACGGCCTCGTCCCTGCTCGGACTGGTTCTGGTGATCGCAGGCAACCTCGTGGTTCACGGGCCGCGACGCGAGCTTGGCCGTAATCTGTGAACCTGCCGTTGACCAATGTGGCATCAGGCCGGGCGGCAAAGGCCCCGGGATATGCAAAGCCGCGCAATCAGTCAGGACGGCGTTCATCTTTCGCCCGCACCATCGCTGGTCGGAGGCGGACCCCGCATGACCGAAGCAATTCAGCGTTTCTGGACGGACGAGAGCGGCGCGACCGCCATCGAATACGGGCTCATTGCCGCTGTCCTGTCGGTGATCATCGTCGGCGGGTCGGGGTCGATCAAGCAGGCCCTTCATGACACCTTCATGAGCGCCTCGGACAAGATCGCCGAAGTGAACGGGGATTGAGCGCCGCTACTCCGCGGCCTCCGCCCCTTCGGCAGGTTGCATCTTCAGGTTGTCCAGGCTGGCGATGATCAGCGTGGCGAGCGCGTCGGCCAGCGCGGACGTCTCCAGCCTGTTGCGCACCAGCCCGATCTTGCACGACGGCAGCAGCGGAAAGCCTTCGCCCGGTCCCAGCACGCGCATGCCCGGGCGGATGGCGCTTTCGGGCAGGACGCCGACGGCGAGGCCCGCGAGGACCGCTGCGCCGACCGCGTTGGAATTCCAGCTCGAATAGAGCACACGCGACGCGCGGCCCATGGTCTCCAGCCGCTCGATGGCGGCGAGCCGCCAGCAGCAGT
>JAIYAB010000218.1 GCA_027489275.1 Hyphomicrobiales bacterium | reverse complement strand
GGCCGGGGGCGGCGGCGGCGAGAACAGGCGGAACAGGTCCGAGATCGGGTTGCGGAACTCCTGCCGGGGGGGAGGCGGCTGCTGCTGCTGACGCAGCGGCGGGGGTTGCTGCGCGCCGGCCGGTCCCGTCGCGCCGAGGGCGGCGAGCAGAAGGACGGCGGCGGCGGCCGATCTGGCGAGAAAACCCGGCATGGTACGACGGTGACGCCCGAATCCGGCGCCCCCGTGGCGCCGGCCGGACCCTACCATGTCACCGCACGCCGCGCAGCGCCTCGAGCAGCGCGACCGTCGGATAGCCGTCCGGCACGAGGCCGCGCGTCTGCTGGAAGTTGCGGACAGCCTCGCGGGTCTTCGAGCCGAGCTTGCCGTCCGGCTCGCCGACGTCGAAACCGAGCCGGTTCAGCTGGCGCTGGACCTCGAGCCGCTGGCCCCGGTCGAGCTGGCGCTCGCCGACAGGCCAGCGCGCAGCGATGGCTTCGCCGCCCATGACACGGTCGCCGAGATGGCCCACGCCGATCGCGTAGGCGTCGGACGAGTTGTAGCGCTTGATGACGGCGAAGTTCGAGGTGATCAGGAAGGCCGGCCCGCGGGCCCCCGCGGGCAGGAACAGCGTCGCCTCGCCGGAGCGCGGCATGGCCGAGCCGTCTGCGCGCTTGAGGCCTGCATTACGCCAGGCCCCGAAGGACCCCGACTGCATCCGCCAGTCGAAGCCGTCGGGCAGTTGCACCTCGAAGCCCCAGGGAAGCCCCTGCGTCCAGCCGTGCTGGCGAAGGTAGTTGGCGGTGGAGGCCATGGCATCGGGGATCGACGTCCAGATGTTCTTGTGGCCGTCGCCGTCCGCGTCGACGGCAAACTTCATGAAGCTCGACGGCATGAACTGCGTCTGGCCCATCGCCCCGGCCCACGAGCCCTTCATGTCTTCGCGGTCGACATGGCCCTGCTGCAGGATGACGAGGGCGGTGAGCAGCTCATCCCTGAAGAACTCGCCGCGGTATTGCTCGTGCGCGAGGGTTGCCAGCGAGCGGATGACGTCCTTGCCGCCGGTGAAGGAGCCGAAGTTGGTCTCCATCCCCCAGATGCCGAGGATGACGGAGCGCTCGACGCCGTAGCGGCTCTCGGCCGCGGCGATGGCCGAGGACCAGCGGCTGGCGGCCTCCGCCCCCTGCTCGATGCGCGTGGAGGTCACGGCGCCGTTCACGTACTCCCAGATGGGCTTCACGAACTCGGACTGCTTGCGCGTGAGCTCGATGATCTTGGAGTCCGGCGTCACGCCGGCGAACGCGCTCTCGAATGTGGCCCTCGTCACGCCGCGCTGCTGCGCCTCCGGCCACAGGGCGGCGACGAAGGCGGAGAACGATCCCTGGTGAGACGCGTCGGCGGCACGGGCGGTGGCCTGGGCGGGACGGCCGATCGAGGCGGTGGTCACCGGTGGCCTGGCGGCTGCGTCGGACGGCTTCGTGGACGTCCGGGCGGACGGCGCCGGTTTGGCGGCCGTCTTGGCGGCCGTCGCCGGCGGCTTGGCGGCGGCAGCGACGGGCTTGGTCGCAGTCGGCTTTGCCGCCTCAGGCTTGGACGCCGTGGCTTTGGTGGCCGGTTTCGCTGGCTGTGTCTTCGCCGCGGCGTCCCGGGACGGCTGTTGTCCCGAGGTCGGCGAGGCCATGGCGGCTTCGGCCATCAGCAGCAGCGCGGGCGCGGCGATCGCCCGCCGGGCGACCGCAAGGCACGCTGCGAAACGCGGGGAACGGGTCTCCGGCATGTCGCTTTCCCTGTTCGACGGCGGGTTGGCCCGGCCTGACCGACAGGGTTATAGCACACAGGGTTGACCATTCCTTAACCCTGCACGCGCGCAGGGGGGGGGCGCAGGGAAGCTTCAGCGCGCGTTGGGCGAGGTCAGGTGCCGCTCCCAGGCGAGCGCGTGCGACACGATGGTCGACAGGTCGTCGAGTTCCGGCTGCCAGCCCAGCTCTTTGCGGACCCGATCTCCCGTGGCAACGATGGAGGCGGGATCGCCCGGGCGGCGGCCGACGAGGCGCACGTCGAAATCGACGCCGGAGACCCGCTTGACCGTCTCCACCACATCGAGGACCGAGTAGCCCCGCCCGTAGCCGCAGTTGAGCGTCAGCGAGGAGCCGCCGTTGCGCAGGTGGTCGAGCGCCATGACATGGGCCCGGGCGAGATCGGTGACGTGGATGTAATCGCGCAGGCAGGACCCGTCGGGGGTGGGGAAATCGGTGCCGAACACCTCCAGATAGGGGCGCTGGCCCAGCGCCGCCTGGCACGCGACCTTGATCAGGTGGGTGGCGCGCGGCGTCGACTGGCCGGTCCGGCCCTTCGGATCGGCCCCCGCGACGTTGAAGTAACGCAGCGCGACGTGGCGAAGGTCATGGGCGCGGGAGGCGTCCTGCAGCATCCACTCGGTCATCAGCTTGGAGCGTCCGTAGGGCGAGACCGGATCGGTGGGCGTGTCCTCCGCCACCCGCTCCACTGTCGGCTCGCCGTAAACCGCCGCCGTGGACGAAAAGATCACGTGGGGCACACCGCCCTTCACTGCGGAAGCAATGAGCGCGCGCGACTTCACCGTGTTGTTCAGGTAGTAGCCCAGCGGATC
>JAIYAB010000373.1 GCA_027489275.1 Hyphomicrobiales bacterium | reverse complement strand
GCGAGCCAGCACGAGGTGCAGGATGTTGCCGGTGAGGTCGTGCTCGCCGTAGGTGATGAAGATCTTCTGCCCGAAGATGCGGTAGCTGCCGTCGTCGGCGCGCTCGGCGCGGGCCCGCAGCGCGTTCAGGTCCGAGCCGGCCTGCGGCTCGGTGAGGTTCATCGTGCCCATCCACTCGCCGGAGACGAGTTTCGGCAGGTAGATGCGCTGCAGGTCCGCCGAGCCGTGCCGCGACAGGGCCTCGACGGCGCCGGCGGTCAGCAGCGGACCGAGCGCGAAGGCGAAGGAAGCGGCATTCCACACCTCGGAACAGGCGGCCTGGACGAGGTGCGGCAGGCCCTGCCCGCCGAAGCGCGGGTCGGCGGTGAGACCGTTCCAGCCGGCGGCGGCCCAGGCCGTGTATGCGTCCTTCCAGCCGGGCGGCGTCGTGACGGCGCCGTCCTTCAGCACCGAGCCGACCCTGTCGCCGATCCGGTTCAGCGGGGCGATGACGTCGGCGGCGAACCGGCCTGCCTCCTCGAGGATCGCGTCGGCGACGCCGCCCTCCAGCTCGGGCGCCAGCCCGTCCGCGATCAGGCGATCGAGGCCGGCGACCTCGCGCAGGGTGAACAGCATGTCCTCGACGGGGGGGCGGTAGCTCATCGGTCTCCTCCGGGGCGCGTCTGCCGGCGCGACATCTTTCATGAAACCTATCGCGGTGGTAGGGCAGCGCCAACCGAACACGCGCCGGGCCGGGCGAAAGTCCGCCCCGGCCTTCGAGGAGACGGGCCGTGGGCGCCGCACAGACCGGGACGGGCGACGATGCGCCGCGGCGGACCACCCGCCGGCTGGCGGCCGACGCGGCGGGGATAGCCGCCGCTGCCGCCCTGCTGGCTTCCGGCGGCACCGTCGCCTTCCCCACCGAGACCGTCTACGGCCTCGGCGCCGACGCCACGGACGCGGCAGCGGTCGCTGCCATTTACGCCGCCAAGGGGCGGCCGAGCTTCAACCCGCTGATCGCCCATGTGCCGGATCTGGCGGCCGCTTTGCGGCACGGGGTGTTCGACGCGGCGGCGCTGCGGCTCGCCCGGCGCTTCTGGCCGGGCCCGCTGACGCTGGTGGTACCGAAGGCGTCCGGCAGCGGGGTCTGCGACCTCGTGACCGCGGGGCTCGACAGCCTCGGCCTGCGCGTGCCCGACCATCCGGTCGCCCGCGCCCTCCTCGCGGCGTGCGGACGGCCCGTCGCGGCGCCGTCCGCCAACCGCTCCGGGCGGGTGAGCCCGACGGAAGCGGCCCACGTGCTGGGCGACCTCGACGGGCGGATCGACGCGGTGCTCGACGGCGGCGCGACGCCGGTGGGTGTCGAATCGACCATCGTCGCCTGTCTCGGCGGGCCGCCGGTGCTGCTGCGGCCCGGCGGCGTGCCGCGCGAGGCGATCGAGGCGGAACTGGGCGGGCCTTTGGCGGCGGCCGTGCCGGACGCCGACGACGCGCCGCTCGCGCCGGGGATGCTGGCGTCGCATTACGCGCCGCGCGCCGGGGTCCGCCTCGATGCGGCGTCCGTCTCGCCGGACGAGGCGGTCCTGCTGTTCGGTTCGTTTCGCCCGCACGGGCTCTCCGGCCAGACTCAGCTCAACCTCAGCCCGTCGGGCAGCGTCGTCGAGGCGGCGGCCAACCTGTTCGGCATGCTGCGCCGGCTCGACGGCGCGGGCGCGACGACGATCGCCGTCGCGCCGATTCCGTCGGCTGGCCTCGGCGAAGCCATCGTGGACCGCCTGCGCCGGGCCGCCGCGCCGCGCTGAGCGCGCGAAAACGCCCGCCTCCGGGCGGAGACGGGCGTCGCTGTCGCGATGAACGCGGTCAGGCGGTGCGGGTCGCCAGCGGCGCAGCGGCGGCGCCCGGTATCGGGGTCGGCTTCAGCGCGAAGGCGCCGTCGCCGCCGAGAACGACCGTCAAGCCGGCTATCACGAGGAACAGCGGGTATTCCCAGCCGCCATTGGCGTTGGTGAACAGCCAGCCATTGCCGCCATGAACGAGGACCGCGCCGACGAGCACCGGCGTGAGCGCGAGCGCGACGGCGCGCGGCCATACGCCGAGAACGAGGGCGACGCCGCCCAGCAGTTCGGCCAGAAAGATCGGCCAGGCGAGCGCGGCGGGATAGCCGATCTGGCCGAGGAAGCCGGCAAAGCCCGGCATGGTGAAGACGAGGTACTTCAGCAGGGCGTGCGCAATGAACATGACGCCGAGCGCGACGCGCAGGAGGAAGAGGCCGTAGGGGGCGGTGCGGGTGTCGATCATGGTTCGGACTCCGGGGGGCGGCCGCAGGGCCGGGAAGGGATGTCCGGAGGATGTTCTTTTCTTTTCCGCAATTCTATCTATCTCTATGCAACGATGAACTTGCGAGGTTGCAATGGATAGGATGGCCTGGGACGACTTCCGGCTGGTCAAGGCCGTGGCCGACAGCCGCTCCCTCACCGGGGCGGCGGAGACGCTCGGGGTCAATCATTCGACGGTGTTCCGCCGCCTCGGCGAGATCGAGAAGCGGCTCGGCGCGCCGGTGTTCGAGCGCCATCGCACCGGCTACGGCCTGACGCCCGCCGGCGAGGAAATGGTGGTGCTGGCCGAGCGCATGGAGCGCGATGTCACCGCCTTCGCGCGCAAGCTGGCCGGCAAGACGCTGACGCCCTCGGGCGAGGTGCGCGTGACCACCAACGACACGCTGCTGGTGCACTTGCTGATGCCCGTGCTGGCCGCCTTCCGGGCGCAGTATCCCGACATCCGCGTCGACATGGTGCTGTCGAACCAGGCGCTGAACCTCTCCAAGCGCGACGCCGACATCGCGGTGCGCGCCACCGACAACCCGCCGGAGACGCTGGTGGGACGGCGCGTCGCCTCGCTAGCGTGGGCGATCTACGGCCGGCGCGACGACTTCCCGACCGCGGCGGGCGGCGGCTCGGAGGACATCGGCGAGTTGGCGGGACGCTGCTGGGTGTCGCTCGGCGACCAGTTCGGCCACCTCAAGGCCGCCCGCTACGTGCGCGAGCACGTGCCGGCGGACCGCGTGGCCCTGAAGATCAACACCGTGCTGGGACTCACCGAGGCCGTCGAGGAAGGCGTGGGCATCGGCCCCCTGCCCTGCTTCATCGCCGACCGCCGGCCCGCGCTCGTCCGGCTGACACCGATGAACCCGGATTTCTCGGCCGGCCTGTGGCTGCTCACCCACCCCGACCTTCGCGCCTCCCCCCGCATCCGCGCCTTCCTCGACTGCGCCGCCGCCGAACTCGTCAAGGTCCGCCCGCTGATCGAAGGCGACCGCCCGGCGGTTTGAGGCGGTGGGGTGAAAGGTGGAGCGGCTGCACGATGGTGCGTCCTTCGAGACGCG
>JAIYAB010000013.1 GCA_027489275.1 Hyphomicrobiales bacterium | reverse complement strand
TGGTGACTGCATAGGGCAGGCGGCCGGCGAGCAGCACGCCCACCATCGCAACGAGCGCGCGGCGACCCGCCGTGTCCATCTTGTGGACCTCGGTGACGAGGCCCAGCACCATGATGCCGTGCGCGCCGGCTGCGATGCAGTGCTCGACCTGCGCCTTCATCGCATCGCGATCGAGCCGGCCCTCACGGTCGAAGAAAGCGTAGAGGACCGGGTAGACCCCCTTGAAGCGGCGCGCGCCCATCGCTCCCCCCGCCTTAGGCGATCACGTGGGCGAAGACGTCGGGATGCGGCTCGACGCCGATCCCGGGTCCCGACGGCACGGTGTAGAACCCGGCCGCGCAGGCCATGTCGCCGGTTACGTATCGCAGGTTCTTGTCGAAGATGGAGTGCTGGTACTCATGGTACGGCACCCGCTTCAGCGCGGCGGTGGCGTGCAGACTGGCCGCCATGAAGATTCCGATGCCGCTCGAGGCATGAGGGATCGTATCGACGTGGAAGGCGTGCGCCATCCGGCCGATATGGAGAAACTCGGTCACGCCCGTGTGCCCCATTTCCGGCTGGATGATGCTCATGCAGCGCCGCTCGAAGCGGGGGCGATATTCGTAGACGGTACGCCACTCCTCGCCGAGCGCCAGCGGCGAGCCGATGCCGCGCGCGACGAGTTCCTGCCCCTCGATATCCTCGGGCTCGCACGGCGCCTCGGCAAAGTAGAGGTTGTGGGCCTCCAGCCGGCGAATGACGCGGACGGCCTCGCCGGAGGTGAACTTCCAGTGGAGGTCGACCATGAGGTCGATGTCGGGACCGACAGCCTCGCGCAGCGCGGCCATCTCGCGAACGATCCCGTCGTCCGACACCGCGGCGGCGAACTTGATGCCCTTGAAGCCCTTGCCGACCCATTCGACCGCAAGGTCGCAGCGCTCCTGCAGGGTCGCCTTGGGCAGTCCCGAGACGTAGGCGGGAAGCATCGCGGTGCGCTGTCCGCCGAGCACGCCGGCCAGCGGCCGGTTCACGCCGCGTGCGAAGAGGTCCCACACGGCGATGTCGACGCCGGCGAGGCTGTCCACGTAGTAGCCGCCGAAGAAGCCGCGCACGCGCATCAGGTCGTAGAGGTCCTCGTGGAGGACGACCGGATCGCCGGGGTCGCGGCCGATCATGGCCGGACCGAGCACCTCGTCGATGATGGCCTTCACCGCCTGCGGCGCGACAATGCCGTAGGTCTCGCCCCAGCCGACGCGGCCGCTCTCGCCGGTGATCTTCACCAGCACCGACATGTCGCTCGTCGGGTAGATCGAGCGATTACCCTTGCGGATCACGTAGCCCTTCTCGTTGATCCTCTCTCCTTCCCGCAGTGGACCCAGATAGGGCACGTCCCGGGGAATGGAGACGATGAAGGTCTCGACCGAGACGATGGCGTCAAGCGGCGGCATTGGAGCGGTTCCGGACGGGAAAATGGGTGAAGAGATCTGCGGCCTCGGCAATCAGCGCGGCGCACTCGGCCTCGTCATGCGCGTCGAAGCGGGGACCGGCCGCGCGGGCGTGGCGGGAGGAGAGGAGGCCGCGTGCAGCCAGCACGGCCTTCGTCAGACGTACTCGGAATACGGCCTGGAACATCAGCAGCGGCAGCGTGCGGGAATAGAGCCGGCGCGCCGTCGCGGCGTCGCCGGCGCGGTGCGCGCGCACGATCGCCACGTGGACGTCCGTCATCTCGGCGGCAGGCATGGTGCCGGCCGCGCCACGGGCGAGTTCGTCCATCAGATAGCGGGCCCCCGCGCCGCCGAATACGCCGTCGAGCCTGTCGCCGACGGCGGCGAGGAGTGCCGAGACGTGCTGTCCGCACGGCAGCGTCTCCTCCTTGACGAAGCGGATCTGCGGCACCCCGCGGACGATCTCGGCCACCTGCTCCGGCGAGAGCCCGGCGCCCATCGGGGCGGGCGCGTTCTGGAGCATGATCGGCAGCGTGGTGCCGGCGGCGACGGCGGCATAGTAGGCGATGTGGGCGGCGATGTCGGAGCCGCAGCGGTTGGGGGCCATGATCATGGCGGCCCGCGCGCCGACCGCGCGACCTTCCTCGGCGCGTGCGGCGGCGCGGGCGGTGTCCGCGTCGCTGGCGCCGACGATGAGCGGCAACCGGCCGGCCAGCGCAGCGCCGACGATGCCGACCATCCGCAGCCGCTCCTCAGGCGACAGCGTCTCCACCTCACTCGCCATGCCGGGATAGACGACACCGTCGGCGCCCGCCTCGACGACGAACTCCACGAGCGGCCCCATCGCGTCGGGATCGATGGCGCCGTCGGCCTTGAACGGCGTGGGAAGAACGGGGAACACCCCCTGCAAGGCGGTCATTTCACGGATCCTGCGGTGACGCCCTGGATGAACCAGCGCTGGAGGAAGGCGAAGGCGATGACGATGGGCGCCGAGGCGACGATGGACGCCGCCATCGCGCCGCCCCAGTCCGAATTCACTTCGTTGAGATAGGCCAGCAGCATGCCAGGGCCGATGGTGCGCTTGTCCTCCGACACGATGAGCGTCATCGCGTAGAGAAGGTCGTTCCACGACCACATGAAGCCGTACAGGAACACGGTCACCACGGCGGGGATCGAGACCGGCAGCACGATGGTGTGGAAGATCCGCAGCTCGCCCGCGCCGTCGGCGCGCGCCGCCTCGATCATCTCGGACGGCACCTGGGTGAAGTAGCTGTAGAACATGTAAGTCGATACCGGCAGGGCGAAGACGATGTAGGACAGCGTCAGTCCAATGCGCGTGTCGATGAGCCCGAGATCGGTGACGATCGGATATAGGCTGATGAGCAGCAGCCCGAACGGGAAGACCTGCGCCGACAGCAGGAAGATCATCACCAGTCGCCGTCCGCCGTAGCGGAACTTGGCGAAGGAATAGCCCGCATAGATGGCGAGCAGCGTGTTCAGGGCCGCGGCCGAACCGGACACCGTGAGGCTGTTGCGCAGCTGCTGCATCAGGTTGCCGCGGCCGAAGGCCGTGGCGAAATGCGTCAACACGGGGTCGTGGGGATAGAGTGTCGGGACGATCCGGTAGAGCTCCGCGTTCGGCTTGAAGGCCGAGATGACGAGCCAGTAGATCGGGAAGAACAGGAACAGCGCGATCGCGATGGAGACGGCGCCGAAGGCGAGTTTCGCGAGGCGGGAGGAGAGGTCGAACACGATCTCATGCTCCCTTCAGCAGGTGGCGGAGATAGAAGTAGGCGGCCGGCAGGATCGTCGCGACCCACAGAAGCCCCAGCGCCGAGGCCATGCCGAGATCCCACTGGTCGAAGGCGCGGCGATACACCTCGATAGACAGCACCGACGTCGCGCGCACGGGCCCGCCTCCCGTCAGGGCGAAGATGGTGTCGAAGTGCTGCAGGTTGCCGATCACGCCGAGCACGATGACGACGAGCATCACGGGCCGGAGGTGCGGCAGGATGTGGTCGCGCAGCAGGGCGAAATTGTTCGCGCCATCCACGCGCGCGGCGTCGATCTGCTCCTTGTCCAGGCTCTGCAGCCCGGCGAGAAAGAAGGACATGAACAGCGGGATCGAGAACCAGATTTTGGTGATGACGATGGCCGTCATCGCCCCGCCGGAGGTCGAGAGCCAAGCGGTGGGGTAGGGGATCGCGCCCACGCTCAACAACGCGGCGTTCAGGACGCCGAAGCGGCTGTTGAAGATCCAGCCCCAGACGAACGCCGTCACCGTGCTGGGCAGCACCCACGGGATCAGCGTTACCGCCCGCAGCGCGGCGCGGCCGCGG
>JAIYAB010000182.1 GCA_027489275.1 Hyphomicrobiales bacterium | reverse complement strand
CGGCAGCGTCTACCTGCGCGGCTGGGACGACTACGAGTTCCATACCCTCAAGCTCACCGACCGCGACACGGCCGGGGTCGGCCATGTCGCGTTCCGGACGTGGAGCCCGGCGGCGCTTTGGCGCCGTGTGGCGGTGCTGGAGGCGATGGGCGCGGGCCTCGGCTGGGTAGGCGGCGACCTGGGCCGCGTCAGGGCCTACCGGGCCCGCAATGCAGACGGCCACGTGTTCGAGATCTACTACGACACGAACCGCTATGTGCCGCCCGAGGGCCAGCGCCCGGCGCTGAAGAACCAGGCGCAGCGCTATCCCGCGCGGGGCTGCAACGTGCGCCGGCTTGACCATCTCAACCTGCTCGTCGTCGACCCGAAGGAGACGCGGCTGTTCCTCGAGCGCGGCATGGGGATGCGTACGACGGAGCAGATCATCCTCGACAACGGCCTCGAGGCCGGCAACTGGATGACCTGCACGAACAAGACCTACGACATCGCCTTCACGCGCGACCACACCGGCGTGCCCGGCCGGTTCCACCACGTCACCTATGCGGTGGACTCGCGCGAGGACATCCTGCGCGCGGCCGACATCTTCCTGGAGGCGGGCGTCTTCATCGAGACCGGACCGCACAAGCACGCGGTGCAACAGACCTTCTTCCTCTACGTCTACGAGCCGGGCGGCAACCGCGTGGAAATCGCCAATGCCGGCGCGCGGCTGATGCTCGCGCCCGACTGGCAGCCGATCGTCTGGACCGAGACGGAGCGCAAGAAGGGCCAGGCGTGGGGGCTGCAGACTGTCGCCTCGTTCCACACCCACGGCACGCCGCCGGTTTCCGGCCACTGAACCGCGCCGTCGCGCGCACCCGACCCGAACAACGACCCCGGAGGACACCCATGATCGACCGCCGCACCCTGCTGGGGGCCGGAGCTGCCTCGTTCGCCGCCGCCCTGTCGGGCCCGGCCCGGGCGCAGGCGTGGCCCTCGAAGTCGATCACGCTCGTCGTGCCGTTCACGCCCGGGGGCTCGACGGACATCCTGGCACGGCTGCTCGGGCAGAAGCTGCAGGCGGCGCTTGGCCAGTCCGTCGTGGTGGAAAGCCGGCCGGGGGCTGGAGGATCGATCGGGTCGGAGGCGGTGGCCAAGGCCGCGCCGGACGGCCACACGCTGCTGATGGGCCACATCGGCACACTGGCGGTGAACCCGTCGATCTATCCGAAGCTGAACTACGACCCGCTCAAGAGCTTCGCCCACGTCAGCATGATCGCGCGGGTGCACAATGTGCTGGTGGTGAACCCGGAGGTGCCAGCCAGGACCACCCAGGAGCTGATCGCCTACATCAAGGCCAATCCCGGTAAGCTGAACTACGCCACCGGCGGCAACGGCAGCGCGGCGCACATCGCGACCGCGGCGCTGGCCGTGGCGGCGGGCCTCGACATCGTGCACGTGCCCTATCGCGGCACCGCGCCGGCGATGACGGACCTGCTCGGCGGGCGCGTCCAGCTCATGTTCACCGGCGCGCCGGTCGTGCTGCCGCAGGCGCAGGCGGGCAAGCTGCGCGCGCTGGGCGTGTCCGGCCTGAATCGCCTGTCGGCCGCACCCGACGTGCCCACTGTCGCCGAGGCAGGCCTTCCCGGATTCGAGGCTTCGCAGTGGTATGGCATCGTCGCGCCCGCCGGGACGCCCGACGCGGTGGTGGCGCGGCTCAACACCGAGATCGTCAAGGCCATGGCCGATCCGGCGGTGATCGAACGGCTGGCGCAGGAGGGCGCGGAATCCTGGACGACCACGCCCGACGCGTTCCGGGCGCACATCACCAGCGAGACGGCACGCTGGGCGGAGGTGGTCCGCAAGGCAGGAATCCGCGCCGAGTAAGCGACGGCGCGGCATCAGGCGAAGCGCGCGTAGGCCTTGCGGTACGCGCACGGCGGCTGCCCGTAGCGCGAGGCGAAAAACGCCGTGAACGTCTCGGCGTGGGCATAGCCCGCCCAGGGGCACAGGTGGCCCGCGGCCGGAATTCCTCGATCCGGGCCCTATTCCAGGGATGCCAAGATCGATGCGATCTGGCTTGATGCTCTGCAAGCGGCCGAGCGAGGGCCGCATGGGAGGGCGGCCATGGACGTCAGGCAACTGGATGCGACTCGCGGTGACATCGCCCGCTCCTATGGCGAGGACGGCTATGTCGCCCTCGAGGGGTTCTTCGGGCGGGACGCAATCGCGACCATCAACGCTGAGGTCGAGCGGTTCATTACCGAGCGGGTTCCCTCGCTGCCGCGCGAGCAGGTCTATCTGGAAAACAGGGACGACCCGACCTCGATCAAGCAGATCCAGAAGCTGCACGAGCACGACCCGTTCTTCCGCGCGCTGATGGAGGAGGGACCGGTGCGCCGGCTCGCCGAGATCGTGCTGGACGGACCGGTGACCTGCCGCAACATGCAGTTCTTCAACAAGCCGGCCGGCGTCGGGCAGCCGACGCCCCCGCACCAGGACGGCTACTATTTCCACCTGCAGCCCTGCCTCGCGGCGACGGCGTGGCTGGCGCTGGAGCCCGTCGACGAGGAGACGGGCTGCATCCACTACGTGCGCGGGTCGCACAAGGCGGAGGGTTTCCGCCCGCACGCGCGGACCGGCACCCTCGGCTTCTCGCAGGGGATCCCCGACTTCGGGACGGCGGACGACAGGGCCAACGACGTCGGTTTTCCGGCGCAGCCCGGCACGATGCTGATCCACGACGCCCGCACGATCCACTGGGCCGGCGGCAACCGCTCGACCACGCGCTCGCGCCGGGCGCTCGGGTTCATCTTCTACTCCGAGCGCGCGGTCTTCGACGAGGCGTCCTGGGCGGCGTATCAGGCGAGGCTCGCGGCGGACCTGGCGAGCGCGGGCAAGATCTGAGCCAATGGGCGGCCGGTGGGCGCCTGGCGAATCGGAGGACACGACATGCGACTGGCCGGCAACTGGGCGACCCTTCTGCTGCCGATCCAGGCGGACGAGGCCATCGATTTCGGCGCGCTGGCCGAAGAGATCGACACCCTGATCGCGGCGCGGGTGGACGGGATCTACTCGAACGGCACGGCGGGAGAGTTCCACAACCTGACGACAGCCGAGAACGACCGCATCCAGCAGTTGCTCGCAGACCGGTGCAGCAGGGCCGGGATGCCCTTCGTGATCGGCGCGTGCCAGCCCGATCCCGCGCTGGCATGCGAGCGCGTGGCCCGGGCGGCGGCGCTGCGGCCCGCCGGACTCCAGGTGATCCTGCCGGACTGGTGGCCGGTGAACGACGCCGAGGCGACGGACTTCCTGTCGATGGTCGCAGAGCGGGCCGACGGCACGCCGATCGTGCTGTACAACCCGCCCCACGCCAAGCGCGTGCTGTCGCCCGCCGAGATCGACGCGGTGACCGCGCCGGTGCCGTCCGTCGTCGGGGTGAAGCTCGCCGACGGCGACGCCGGCTGGTACGCGCAGGCGCGCCGGCACATCGCGCGGCTGTCGGTGTTCGTGCCGGGGCACCATCTCGCGACGGGCGTGCGCGAGGGCGTGGCGGCCGGCGCATTCTCCAATGTCGCCTGCCTGAGCCCCGCCGGGGCGCAGCGCTGGACGGACCGGATGGCGGGCGACCTCGCCGGGGCGCTCGACGTGGAGGCCCGGCTGCAGGCCTTCATGGACGAGCGGATCGTCCCGTTCCGCCGCGATCACGGCTATTCCAACCCGGCGCTCGACAAGCTGCTGGCGGCCATCGGCGGATGGGGGCCGGTGGGGACGCGGCTCCGGCGGCCCTATCGCTGGATCCCGGCCGAGGAGGCGGCGCGGCTGCGGCCGGTGGCGCGCGAGATGCTTCCGGAGTTGTTCGCCTGACCGCGCCGCTCAGCTCCGCAGGCAGGCGGAGCGGTGGCCCGGACCGACCGCGCGATCGGGCGGGATCGTGTCGGCGCAGGCGGGCATGGCGACGGGGCAGCGCGTGCGGAAGACGCAGCCCGACGGCGGGTTGATGGGGCTCGGCACGTCGCCCTTCAGGATGGTGCGCGTGCGTTTCGCGCCGGGCGCGGTCGACGGCACGGCGGAAAGCAGCGCCGGCGTGTAGGGATGGGCGGGCGCGCCGTAGACGGCGTCGACCGGGCCCATCTCCATGATCCGGCCGAGATAGAGCACGATCACCGTATCGGCGAGGAACTCGACGACCGAGAGGTCGTGCGAGATGAGCATCATCGTCAGGCCGTCGCGCTCCTGCAGGTCCCGCAGCAGGTTGACGATCTGCGCCTGGATCGAGACGTCGAGCGCCGAGACGGGCTCGTCGGCGACGATGAACTCGGGCTCGAGGATGAGGGCGCGGGCGATGCCGAGGCGCTGGCGCTGGCCGCCGGAGAACTCGTGCGGATAGCGCGCCAGCGCGTCGCGCGGCATCTCGACGGAGTCCAGCGCGCGGGCCGCCTTCCCCATCCGCTCGTCGCGCGTGCCGATGCCCTGGATGGCGAGTCCCTCGGTGAGGATCTCGCCAACGGTCATGCGCTGCGACAGGCTCGCATAGGGATCCTGGAAGATGTACTGCATCCGCCTCCGCCAGGGCCGCAGGGCGGCTGGCGGCAAAGCGGCCAGGTCCGTGCCGTCGTAGACGACCTTGCCCCCGGTGGGATCGATCAGGCGCAACATCGAGCGACCGACGGTGGTCTTGCCGGAGCCGGATTCGCCGACGAGAGCGACGACCTCACCCTTGCGGATTCCGAAGCTGACATCGCTGACGGCGCGCACCACGCGGCCGCCGCCGAACCAGCCCTTGCGGCCGAAGTGCTGGGTGAGGCCGGAGACCTCGATGAGGGTTCCACCCGCGCTCATGCCGCGGCCCAGTGGTGGCAGCGCACGCCGCGGCCCGGACCGGGCGATACGCGATCGGGCGGCATGGCGCGGCAGAGGTCGGTGGCGAGCGTGCAGCGGGTGGAGAAGGCGCAGCCGCGCGGCAGGTTCATCAGGCTCGGCACCTGGCCCGGAACGGCGGCGAGCCGGCCGCCCGCGCGGCGCAGCGCCAGCGCCTCGCCGGGACGCGGCACCGACGCCAGCAGCCCGCGCGTGTAGGGGTGCAGCGGCCGGGCGAAAACCTCGGCCACCGGCCCCTCCTCGACGATGCGGCCGGCATACATGATGGCCACCCGGTGCGCCATGTCGGCGACCACGCCGAGATTGTGCGTGACGAAGAGGATGCCCATCCCCATCTCGCGCTGCAGGCCCTCGAGCAGGTCGACGATCTGCGCCTGGATGGTGACGTCGAGCGCCGTCGTCGGCTCGTCGGCGATCAGCAGGCCAGGCCGGCAGATCAGCGCCATGGCGATCATGGCGCGCTGGCGCATGCCGCCGGAGAGCTCGTGCGGATAGGCGGCGAGCCGGCGCGCCGGATCGGGCACGCCGACGGCCTCGAGCATGGCGACGGCGCGCTCGCCCGCCTGCGCGCGCGAGCAGCGCCCGTGCACGAGCAGCGGCTCGGTGATCTGGTCGCCGATGGTCAGCACCGGGTTGAGGCTGGTCATCGGCTCCTGGAAAACCATGCCGATGGCGGCGCCGCGCACCGCGCGCATGGCTTCCGCGTCGAGGCCGGCGAGATCGACCGGGCCGGTCTCGCGGTGCAGGATCGCCTGCCCGGCATCGATGCGGGCGGTGCCCGGCAGGAGCCGCATGACGGAGAGCGCAGTCACGGACTTGCCGGAGCCCGATTCGCCCACGAGCGCCACCGTCTCGCCGGCGCCGATCGCGAGGTCGACGCCGTCGACGGGCGTGATCTCGCGGCCGCGGACGCGGAACACCGTCCGCAGTCCGCGCAGCTCCAGCAGGGGCGCGCGCTCCGCCATGCGCGTCAGATCAGCCCGACGCGGGCGAGCACGGCCTCGACGCAGCGCGCCTCGTCCTCGTTCAGCGTGCGCTGGGGCCGCGCCATGACGTTGGTCGAGATGATGCCGAGACGCTTCATCGCCGTCTTGAAGCCGCCGACGCCGGTGGAGCCGGCGCTGGTGCGGGCCGCGCCGCAGCGGATGATCTCGAACAGCGTGCAGAGCCGGTCCTGCTCCTTGCGCGCCGACACCCAGTCGCCGCGCCGGGCGGCATCGTAGAGGCGGACGTAACCGTGCGGATCGACGTTGCCGAGGCCCGGGACGACGCCGTGCGCGCCGGCCAGCAGCACGCCGTCCACGGTGAGCTCCGCGCCGGTCATCAGGAAGATCTCGGGCCTGTCGGCAAGGTCGGCCAGCAGGTAGCGGAAGTTGCCCTCGTCGCCGCTGGAATCCTTGACCCCCGCGATGGCGCCCTCGCGAGCCAGCGTTTTGATGGTCGAGCGATCGAGCTTGATGTGGACACAGACCGGGATGTCGTAAGCGATGACCGGCAGGTCGACGCCCTCGGCTACGTAGCGGAAGTGCTCCAGCGTCTCGGCCTGGTTGGTGCGCGTGTAGAACGGCGCGGTGACGACGACAGCATCGGCGCCGGCCGCCCTTGCCTCGCGCGCATGGCCGATCACCCGGTCGGTCGTGGGATCGATGACGCCCGCGAGGATCGGCAGGCGGCCGTTGTTGACCTTGATCGCATGGTCGAGGATCGCCCGGCGGGTCTTCTCGTCGTGGAAGATCACCTCGCTGGTGGAGCCGAGGATGAACAGCCCATTCACGCCGCCGTCGATGAGGTTCTCGATCACGCGGGTGAAGGACGGGTAGTCGACCTTGAAGTCGGTCGTCAGCGGGGTGACGACGGGCGGGACGACGCCCTGGAAAGCCTTGGGAAGTGCCATTGTCGGATCCTGTCTGGTAGAGTCAGCCGATGTCGGAGCGGGGATCGAAGGCGTCGCGCAGGCCGTCGCCGACGAAGTTCGTGGCCATGACGGTGATCACCAGCGCCGCGCCGGGCGTGAGCCACTGCCAGGGAAACTGCTCGAGCACGAGCACGCTGCGCGCGGAGTTCAGCATGTTGCCCCAGCTCGCATCCGGCGGCGGAACGCCGAGGCCGAGGAACGACAGGCCGGCCTCCAGCAGCACCGCGTTCGCCATCTGCAGCGTCGCGTAGACGACGAGCACGTCCAGCGTGTTCGGCAGCGCGTGACGCCAGATCAGATGCCACGTTCCCGCGCCCATGTTGCGCGAGGCGAGGACGAAGTCGCGCTCGCGCAGCTCGAGCAGGCGTGCGCGTACCATGCGCGCCAGGATCGGCCAGGACAGGAGCGCGATGACGAAGATGGTCGGCGCGATGCCCGGGCCCGTGATCGAGGCGAGCACCAGCAGCAGCACGATGGGCGGCAGCGTCATGGCAAGGTCGACCAGCCGCATGATCGCGCCGTCGAGAACCCGCCCGCCGAAGGTGGCCAGCGCGCCCATCAGGAACCCGATGCACAGGGATATTGCGACGGCCGATACGGCGACGAGCAGCGAGATGCGGCCGCCCTCCAGCAGGCGCGCGAAGACGTCGCGGCCGACGCCGTCGGTGCCCATCCAGTGCCGGGCGCCGGGTGGCTTGTTCAGCGACAGGAGGTCGATGGCGTTGGGCGATAGCCCGAGCAGCGGCGGCGCCAGCAGGATGGCGCCGACCATGGCGAGCAGGACGACCAGCCCGACCACGGCGGACCGGTTGGCGAAGAAGCGCCCCAGCGCGCGGCCGAGTGGGCTTTCGCGGAAGACGGGACGGGCGGCGGCGGCGGCGGTCATGCGATCTTGATCCGCGGGTCGACCGCCGCGTAGGCGATGTCGGTGAGGATGTTGGCGACGAGCACGCAGGCTCCGACCACGAGCGTCGCGGCCATGATGACCGGATAGTCGCGCGCCTCCACCGCGTTGATCAGCATCAGCCCCATGCCCGGCCAGTTGAACACGCTCTCGATGAAGATCGCGCCGCCGACGGCCGCGCCCAGCGTCGACCCGATCAGCGTGACGACGGGCAGCAGCGCGTTGCGCACGGCATGCTTGACGATGACCCAGCGCTCCCGCACGCCCTTGGAGCGGGCGGTGCGGACGTAGTCCTGGTTCAGCACCTCGATGAGCGAGGCACGCATGTAGCGCATGATCAGCGCGGCATGGCCGATGGACAGCAGACACGCCGGTAGCACGAGATGGCGCAGCAGGTCGCCCGTCGAGGGCGGAAGGCCGGGCGTGCGCATGCCTCCGGACGGCGCCCAGCGCAGGATGACGGAGAAGACGAACAGGCCGACGAGCGCCGTCAGGAAGGCCGGGCTCGAGATGCCGACGAACGCGGGGACCGAAAGCGCCACGTCCAGCGGCCTGCCTCGATTGACGGCGCTGACGATGCCGGCGGCGATGCCGACGATGATCGCGATGACGAGGCCCGAGCCCATCAGCAGCAGCGTCGGGCCGATACGCTCCGACAGCAGCCGGGCGACAGGCTCATGGTTGCGCTGCAGGGAATAGCCGAGTTCCCCCGCCGCCACCTGCCGCATCCAGGCCAGGTACTGCACCGGCAGCGGCCGGTCGAGGCCAAGCCGGGCGCGTGTCTCGGCCATTTCGGTCGGCGACAGCGGCGCGGAGGGATCGATGTAGGCGTCGACGGGATCACCCGGCGCCAGCCGCAGCAGCACGAACACGAGCATGCTCAGCGCCACCAGCATCACGAGGCCGGCGCCGATGCGGCGCAGAATGAACAGGGCCATGGCGCGTCTCCGCCGCGAGGGCGCAGCCGCGGCCGCCGGAGATCACCGGCGGCCGCGGCCGGCGACTCAGGGAGTGATCGACCAGTTCTGGGCCTTCTGGTCGTACGGGCCGCCGGCCGGGGCCGGGAGCCACACCATGTCCTTCAGCTTCGTCGAGACGACGCCGTAGCGCTTGGCCACCCACATCGAGCCCCACGGCACCGACGCGTTCATGGCCTTGCAGACATCCTGGTAGCGGGACGCCAGCTTGTTGTCGTCGACCTCGGCCAGCGCCGCGTCGAGCGCGGCGGTGACGGCGGCGTCGCGCACGCGGGCCACATTGCCGCCGGCCGGCGGGATCTGCTTCTCGTTGAGGGCGACGTTGATGCCCGAGGGGTCGGGGCCGATCTGGATGCCGGCATAGACCACCGGATACTGCGTCCAGTCAGGCTGCGGCGCGTACACCGTCCCGTTGTAGGTGGGGACGTCGACGGCCTTCGGCACGACATTGATGCCGACCTGCGCCAGCATGGCCTGCATCGCCGCCATGATGTTCACCTGCTGCGGCGAGGTGTAGTAGCTCAGCAGCGTGATCGGCTTGGCGCCGTTGATCTGGTCCCAGCCGGCTTCCTTGAGCAAGGCGCGGGCCTTGTCCGGGCTGTAGGCGTAAGGATCCACGCCCGCCGGGACGAGATGATCCGCCACGTAGGCGCAGCTCGCCGCCTTCGCCGCGCCGCCGAAGAGGCTGGCGATGATGGCGTTGCGGTCGATGGCGTGCATCACGGCCTTGCGGACGCGCACGTCCTTGAACATCGGCGCATCGCCGTTGAAGCCGAGATAGTTGACGACGTAGCTGTCGCCCTCGACGACGCGGAACTGCGGGTTGCCGGCGAAGGTCTTGGCGTCGTCGGCCTCGACGTAGCTGACCTGGACCTCGCCCGACTTCAGCGCAGCGGCCGCGCTGGCCGTGGTCTTGAAGTAGCGGTTCACAAGGCCGTCGACCTTCGGCTTTCCGCCGCGGTAGTCGGCGTTGGCGGCGAGCTCGACGTACTGGTCGGTCTCGTACTTGACGAACTTGAACGGACCAGTGCCGACCGGCGTCTTCGACCACCACTCGTGCTTGGCGATCGCGTCGACCGGGATCGCCGAAAGCTGGTGCGCCGGCAGCATCATGAGCTTGGTGAGGGTGTCCATGAGGCCGGCATTGGCCTGGGACAACCGGATGACGGCGGTCTGCGCGTCGGGGGTCTCGACCTCCTTCACGGCGGCGAGGCGGGCGGCGAAGACCGAGCCGGCCTTGGTGTCCTTGGCCAGCCCGATGGTGAACTTCACATCCGCCGAGGTGAACGGCTTGCCGTCGTGCCACTTGGCGTCCGGGGCGAGCTTGAAGGTGTAGCTGAGCTTGTCGGGAGCGACCTGCCAGCCGGTGGCCAGCGCGCCGACCACGCGCTCGAGCTTCGCGTCATAGACGACGAGGGGCTCGTAGTAGGTGCTGAGCCAGGTGAAGCCGGCGCTTGCGGCCATCGGGTTGAAATTGCCCGGGAAGCCGCCCGGGCCGACGTCGAAGCCGCCGGTGATGATGGACTTCTGCGCGACGGCAGGGCTGAGAGCGAGGCACGACAGTGCCGCGCCGAGCGACAGAGCAACGATGCGAGACATGCGAAGGCGGTTTGCCATGGTGATCCTCCCCATCAGGATTGTTCGGCCTGTGCGGCCCTTGCGGCTGCGATGACGTTGCCGATGCCGTGGTAGTGCAGCGCGAGGCGCTCGCGCGCCTCCTCCACGTCCTTGCGCGCCACGGCCGCCACGATCGCGTCGTGGTCGCGCCAGGTCTGCATCGGATCCGGGTTGTCGGTGTTGAAGAAGTCGGCCGCGCGGTCGAAGGCGAGCCAGAACACCTCGATCAGCCGGATCAGCATCCGGTTGTCGAGGCCGCGGAACAGCACGCCGTGGAACCGCTGGTCCTCGTCCGCGAAGCTTTCGCCGCGCTCGGCATGGCGGCGCATCGCCTCGGTGATGGCACGCAGCTCGCGCAGGTCCTCGGGCGGCATGCGCTCGATCGCCTGCCCGATCATCGCCGTTTCCAGCGTGCGCCGGATCTCGATGATCTCCTCGATGTCGCGCAGGGAGCGGCCGAGCCCATAGGGCAGGTTGTCGATCAGCGCGTCGAGGGAAAACGCGCGGACGAAGACGCCGATGCCCCGGCGCGTCTCCAGCATGCCGAGCGACTCCAGCGCCTTGATCGCCTCGCGCACCGAGTTGCGGCTGACGCCGAGGCGGCGCGCAAGATCCCCCTCGGCCGGCAGCGGATCGCCGCCGGCGAGCGCGTTGTCGGCGATGAAGCGCTTCAGGCTGTCCTGCACGGAGACGTGCAGGAGCGGCGGACGCGCGACGGGCCGGAGCGCATGGGGTTGAGACACTGGCGCAGGAATTCCTTGCCGGATGAGTTGCGAGCCGAAGCTATCCACTTGTAGGATATCCGTCAACGCGGGGGTCCTGTATGCCGGATGTGGTGTTCGTCGGTCTGTCTCACTGGCATGTGCCCATCCACATGAAGGCCGTCCTGCGAGCCGGAATGAGGATCGCGGGCGGCTTCGACGACGACGCTGCCATGTGCCGGGACTGGGCCGGGCGGGAAGGGGCGACGGCCCATCCGACAGCGGAGGCCGCGCTGGCCTCCCGGCCGGACCTGGCGATCGTGACCGGTACGCCGCTGGAGATGCCGGGCCGACTCGCGGCCGCGCTCGACCACGGCGTGCCTGTGCTGGTCGAGAAGCCGATCGCGAGCATGACGCGCGACATCGTGCCGCTGGCGGAGCGCGCGCGCCGCGAGAGCCGCTTCGTCGCGGTCGCCCTGCCGCATCGACACGGGCCGATCGCCGATGTCCCACGCGAAAGCATCCGTCATTTCGCCTTCCGCCTCGTCAACGGCCCGCCGCAGCGCTACCGCGCTTGGAACGCAGCCTGGGTGATCGACCCGGCAATCGGCGGCGGCGGCGCCTTGCGCAACCTCGGGCTGCATGGCCTCGACCTTGCCCGCAGCGTTTTCGGCGAAGGCCTCGCCGTGACAGGGGCAACCTTCCGGCGGTGGCACGGGCTGGCGGTCGAGGACCACGTCATGGTCCATCTCGCCGATGCCGCCGGGCGGACGGCGACAGTGGAAGCAGGCTACCTGCACCCGGCCGAGATGGGCAGCGACTTCGAAATCCGCGTGGTCGGCGCGGACGCGATCGTCATCGAGGCTGCCGATGAGTTACGCCGCTCGGGCGCCGACGGTGTCACGACGCGGCAGTCGCTGACGCCGCTCCACGACCGCTACGACATCCTGATGGCCGACCTGCGCGACCGCCTGCGCGACGGGCGGCGACCCGCCGCCGAACTTTCCGACCTCGTGGCCGCGATGACGCTCGCGGACGCGGCCTATGCCAGGGGCACGACGTCATGACATCACAGGGCGACGCCATCGGTGTCGGCATCATCGGCGCCGGCTGGTTCGGCGAGCGGCACGCCGCTGCGCTGAAGCAGGCCGGGTTCCGCCTCGTGGGGGCCTGCCGCGAAAGCCCGGCGGGGCTCGACGCCTTCACGGCCGAGCACGGCGGCATCGGCTACACCGACGTGGACGCCCTGCTGGCGGATTCGGCGGTGGAGGCGGTGGTGATCGCCACGCCGCACGAGACGCACGCCGCGCTGACGATCCGCGCCGCCGCCCGGGGCAAGGCGGTCCTGCTCGAGAAGCCGATGGCGCCGACGCTGGCGGACTGCGACGCGATCGCGCGCGCGGTGGAGGAGGCGGGCGTGCCGTTCATGGTCGGGCATACGCAACGCTTCGCCCCGTCCATCGTCGCCGCAAAGGCGCTGCTCGACACGGGCGCGCTGGGGCGCGTGCGGTTCGGCTCATCGACGATGGTGAAGCTGTGGATGGAGCCCAACCGTCGGCCGTGGCACCTGCGGCGCGACACAGGCGGCGGGATGCTGATGACGGCCGGTATACATGCGCTGGACCGCCTGCTGTGGCTCGTCGGCCAACCGGCGCGCAGCGTCTACGCCGTGGCGTCTGCGGCCTTCCACGACCAGGAGTCCGACGATTCGGCCCTGCTGCTGCTGCGTTTCGCCGACGGTGCGGCGGCGACGGTCACGAGCATCGCCTATCACGACGGTGCGCCCTATGGCGGGACGGAACTCGTCTGCGACCATGGCGTGCTGCAGATCGATCCGGGCGGCGGGTTGCGGATCGGGCAGGGCGGGACATGGCGCGACGTGGCGCTGGACCTGCCGGCCGACGTCATGGGCGAGGCGCTCGTCGAGGAGTGGCGAAGGTTCGCAGCCCTGATCCGCGGCGGGGGACCGAGCCCGGTCGATGCCGTTTCGGCGCGGCACACGATCGCGTGCATCGTCGCCGCGCTGGAGTCGGCCGGGACCGGCCGGGAAGCGACGGTCGACCATGGACGGTAAGGCGTTCCTCGAGCGCCTGCAGGGCGCGCTCGTCGCGTCCTGCCAGCCGGTGCCGGGGGGGCCGACGGACACGACGGATTTCATCGTCGGCTTCGCGTTGGCCGCCCGAGACGGCGGGGCAAGGGCGTTGCGGATCGAGGGCGTCGCAAACGTCCGCGCGGTCACGCAGGCCTGCGCCCTGCCGGTGATCGGCCTCGTGAAGCGGGATCTGGCGGACACGGGCGTCCGGATCACGCCTTTTGTGGAGGACGCGGTGGCGCTGGCGCGGGCCGGCGCGGCCATCGTCGCCTTCGACGCCACCGACCGGCACAGGCCCGCCGCGGTCCCGGCGCTGGTCGCCGCGATCCACGGCGCCGGAGCGCTGGCGATGGCCGACATCGCGACCGCGGCCGAGGCGCGGGACGCCGTGGCGGCCGGCGCCGACGTGATCGCCACGACGCTCTCGGGTTATGTCGGCCCCGGGCCGACACCGGATGCGCCCGACCTGGCGCTCGTTCGCGCCTGCGTCGCACTCGGCCGGCCGGTCGTCGCCGAGGGGCGCTACAACGCCCCTCCCCTCGCCGCCGCCGCGAGGCGGGCGGGCGCGCATGCGGTGGTGGTGGGGTCGGCGATCACCCGGCCGGAATACATCGCCCGCTGGTTCAGCGACGCGATCGCCGCGGCGCAGCCCAGGCCGGTGCTCGCGCTCGACATCGGGGGGACGAAGACGGCGGCGGCGCTCGTCGAGGCGGGCCGGGTCGTTGAACGCCTGGAGGTCGCGACGCCGCGAGCGGACGGCCCGGCGGGCTGGCTCGACGCCGCGGCGCGGCTGGCCGAACCGTGGCAGGGACGCTTCGCGCTCTGCGGCGCGGGCGTGTCGGGGCTGGTGAAGGACGGCGTCTGGAGCGCCGTGAACCCGGAGGTCCTGTCGATTCCGCCCGGCGGCTACCCGCTCGTCCGCAGGCTGGAGGAGGCGTTCGGTGTCCCGTCCCTGGCCCTGAACGACGCGCAGGCGGCCGCGTGGGGCGAGTACGCGCACGGCGCGGGCCAGGGGCGCGACCTCGTGTTCGTGACGATCTCGAGCGGCGTCGGCGGCGGCATCGTCGCGGGCGGTCGACTGCTTCAGGGCCGGGGCGGGCTCGCCGGGCATGTCGGGCAGATCGGATCGGACAGGGGACCGAGCCTCGAGGCGCGCGCGTCCGGCTTCGCGCTGGCGCGGGCGGCCGGCGCGGCCGGGAAGGATCCGGATCCGCGAGCGCTGCTGGCCGCCGCCGCGGCGGGCGAAGGCTGGGCGATTTCCAGCCGCGACGCCGCCATCCGCGACATCGCCGACGCGCTCGCGGACCTGCAGCGCTTGCTCGACCCGGAACTCGTCGTGATCGGCGGCGGCGTAGGCCTTGCCGACGGCATGCTGGATCGGCTCGACGCGGCGCTCGCCGCCCGCCATCCGCTATTCCGCCCGACGCTCGTTCGCGCGCTGCTGGGGCCCGACGCCGGGCTGGTCGGCGTCGCGGACTACGCCGACCGGAGCCTCGACGCGACGCGATGAGCTACCGCGCGGCCCAGAGCAGGCCGCGCTGCATCATCGTCTTCATCTCGGGCACGTCGAGCTCGTAGGCGCGGTGGCCGAGCGAACAGTAGAACACGCGGCCCTGGCCGTAGCGCTTCTTCCAGACGACCGGCATCACGACGCCGTCGATCCAGCCGGCATGCTCGCCGGTGAATGTCGTCGTCGCCAGCACCTCGTTCGCCGGATCGACATGCAGGTAGTACTGCTCGGAGCGGTAGTCGAAATCGGCGATGCCCTGCATGATCGGGTCGTCCGGCTTCGTCACGTTGACGCGGTAGTCGATGATGTTGCCGGGATGGGCGACCCACTGGCCACCGCACATGAACTGGTAGTCGACCGCATCGCGGAAGGCATCGCACATGCCGCCGTGATGGCCGCCGAGGCCGACGCCCGACGCCACCGCCGCGCACAGCGCCGCCGCCTCCGGCTTCTCGATCTTCGACATGGTGAAGATCGGCACGATCAGCGACAGGTCGGCGATGGCGGGGTCGAGGAAGCAGGCGGTGGACGTCTCCATCCGCACGTCGAAGCCCTCGGCCTTCAGCCAGCCGCGGACGATGGAGGCGCACAGGTCGGGGTCGTGGCCCGCCCAGCCGCCATAGACGATCATGGCCTTGCGCATGGGGGTGGCTCCTTCTCTCAGTCGAGCTGGCCGAGCGCGAGGCCGGCGGGCATGATGGCGGGACGTTCGACGCGGCTCGCGATTTCGACGCGGCGGCCCTCGTCGGAGGAGGTCTGGAAGGCTTCCATCACCTCCAACGCGTGGAAGGCGAGCGCGCCGCTGGCACGGTGCGCACGGCCGGAGATGATGGCGGCCGCCATGTCGGCGAGCCCGAGCGACCGGTAGTTGCCGTCGGCATAGCCGTGGCTGAGCTCCACCGGCTCCCACTCGCCGCCGGGCCGGGCGATGCTGACCTCGCCGCCGAAGCGGTTGGGATCGGGCACGGTGAGGCTGCCCGCGGAGCCGTAGATCTCGATGGGCGTGTGGCGGTGCTTGGGCACGTCGAAGCTCATGGCGATCGAGACGATCGCGCCGCTCTCGAACTCCAGCGTGCCGGCGACATGGGTGTCGACCTCGACGGGGATGAGCGTCCCGTTCATTGGCTGCGAGGTGATGACGCGCTCCTTGCGAAGGCGGGACGTCGAGCCCATCACGCTGGCGACGGAGCCGAGAAGCTGGACGAGGTCCGTGATGTAGTACGGTCCCATGTCGAGCATCGGCCCGCCGCCGCGCAGGTAATAGAAGCCCGGCGCCGGATGCCAGCGCTCGTGGCCAGGGCACATGAAGAAGGCGCTGCCGGCGATCGGCGTGCCGATGGCGCCCTCGTCGATCAGGCGGCGCGCCGTCTGGTGGCCGCCGCCGAGGAACGTGTCCGGCGCGCAGCCGACGCGCAAGCCCTTCTCGGCCGCAAGGTCCATGACCTTGCGGGCCTCGCCGACATTCACGCCGAGCGGCTTCTCGGAATAGACGTGCTTGCCGGCCCGCAGCACCGCCATGCTGATGTCGGTGTGGGCGAGCGGCACGGTGAGGTTCAGCACGATCTCGATGTCGTCGCGCTTGAGCAGGTCGTCGACCCGCATCCCCGGAACGCCGAATTCCTCGCCCTTCTTCCGCGCGGCCTCCGAGCGCATGTCGGCGACGCCGCGCAGCTCGAGATGGGGGAAGCTCTTGGCGGCCGTCAGGTATGCGGTGCTGATGACGCCGCAGCCGATGACGCCGAAGCCGACTTTTCTCATGGATTGTACTCCGGTGTCCCCGTCGTCAGCCCTTCACCGCGCCGGCCGTGAGGCCCGCGACGATGTGCTTCTGGGCGAAGAGGAAGAGGATGATGGTGGGCAGGATGGTGAGGGTGATGAACGCCAGGATCAGGTGCCATTCGGCGGAATACTCGCCCTGGTAGACCATGATCCCGAGCGGCCAGGGGTACAGCGAGTCGGTGTTCAGCATCACGAGCGGAAGCAGGTAGGCGTTCCAGCTGTGCACGAAGGCAATGGTGCCGACCGTGGCCAGGATCGGCCGGGACAGCGGCAGCGTGACGTAGCGGAAGAAGTTCAGGTAGCTGCAGCCGTCGACGAGCGCGGCTTCCAGCAGCTCTTCCGGCAGGTCCTTGAAGAAGCGGCGCAGCAGCAGGATGCTCATGGCGAGGCTGAACGCCACCTGGGGCAGTACCACCCCGAAATAGGTGTCGAGGAGCCCGAGGTCGCGCACCTTGATGAACAGCGGCAGGATCGCCGTGGATGCCGGGAAAAGCAGCCCCATGGTGATGTAGGACATCAGCATCCGGCTGCCGAAGAAGGTGATGTGGGCGAAGACGAACGCCGCCATGGACGCCACGATCAGCGTCAGGATGACGCTGAAGATGGCGATGACCATGGAGTTGCCGAGAAGCTGCCAGTAGCGCGCCGACCAGAGGATGTCGCCGTAGTTCGACCACTCCCAGACCTGCGGCAGGCCGAACGGGTTGGTGCGCAGCTCGCCGAGCGACTTGAAGCCGCCGAGCGCGGTGGCGACGAGCGGCACCAGCACGAAGGCCGCGACGGCGGCGAGGAACAGCCCCTTGTAGAGGGTCGTCAGGTCGGCGCGGGAGCCGGCTTCCGAAGCGCTATTCATCACGCATCACCCAGCGCTTGTAGGTGAACGCGAACGTCGCGCAGATGACGAACAGGATGACGCCGATGGCGCTGCCGAAGCCCACCCGCATGCGGGTGACGCCGTGGGTGTACAGGAAGCTCACCATGGTCTGCGAGCTGTCGGCCGGCCCGCCGCGCGTGAGCGGCATCACGAGGTCGAAGAGCTGCAGCGAGCCGACGATGGCGAAAAAGACGGACAGGCGGATCGTCGGGTAGAGCAGCGGGATCACGATGTAGCGCAGCACCTGCCCGCGCGACGCGCCGTCGATGCGCGCGGCCTCGACAAGGTTGCGGTCCATGCCCTGCAGCGCGGCGATGAACAGCATCATGTGGAAGCCGAAATATTTCCACACGACGACGATGAGGATGGCGAGCATCGCCGTGTCGGGGCTCGCCAGCAGGTGCGGCGCCTCGGCGCCGAACATCCGGTAGATCGAGGCCAGCAGCCCGTAGTCGCCGTCATAGACGAAGCTGAAGATCAGGCCGGTGGCGATCTCGGCGAGAACGTAGGGCAGGAAGAAGAGCATGCGCAGCGCGACCGCACCGCGGAACCGCTCGGCCAGCACGAGCGCGAGACCCAGCGCCAGCGGAAGCTGGATCAGCAGGGAGACGAGGATGATCAGGCCGTTGTTGCGTAGCGCGAGGTGGAACGCGCGGGTGTTGAATACCGCGATGTAGTTGTTCCAGCCGACCCAGCGCGTCGGCGTGCCGAAGCCGTTCCAGTTGAATCCGGAGTACCAGGCGGCCTCGACGATCGGGACGACCACGAAGAGCGTGAACAGCAGCAACGCGGGGGGCAGGAAAAGGATGATAGCCGTGAAGGCGCCGTCGCGGCGTCTCAGGCTGATCGCAGTGCTGGCCATGCGCCGGTCCGGTTGATGCGACAGGGTCCGGGCCGCCCCGGAGAGGAGCGGCCCGGCAGGTGTGCGGAACGGATCAGTTGCCCTGCTTCCAGGCGTCGTTGACGGCCTTGGCGGCCTGCTTCGGCGTCATGCTGCCGCCAGCGATTTCGGCGGAGGCGTCGTTGATGACGCGGCCGACCGACGGGCCGAGCATCTGGTCGTAGAAGTTCTGGTGGAACTTCGACTTGCCGAGGTTGGCGACGATGTTCTTCATGAAGGGGCTGCTGACGCCCTCTTCGGCGCCCTTGGCGACGGGCACGATGAAGTTGCCGGCCGCAAGGCGCGTCTGGACGTCCTTGCTGATGAAGAACTTCAGGAAGTCGACGGCCTCCTTGGGCGAGCCCTTGGTGATCAGCCAGCCATTGATGCCGCCGAGCGTGTCGGTGGGCTCGCCCTTGCCGCCGGGAACGGACGGGAAATCGAACCAGCCGAGCTTGTCGTCGGGGATGCCGGTCTTGTCGGCGGAGAGCGCCTTCTGCGTGTGGTAGAAGCTGCTGATCGCGAGGATCATCGCGGCCTTGCCGTCACCGAAGGCTCCGACCGCCTGAGGGTTCTTGAAGCCGAGGAAGCCGTTCTGGAACGGCTGCAGGTCGACGAGCTGCTTGTAGAGTTCGGCGGACTTCACATAGACGTCCGACTCGAAGCCGCCGTCCTTGCCGGCCATGGCCGCCGCGATGGCCGGGCTGCCGCCCATGCGCACCGCGAGGTGGGTCCAGTAGAAGTGCAGCGGCCACTTGTCGGCGCCGCCGACGACGATCGGCGTGATGCCCGCGGCCTTGATGGTCTTCACCGCGGCGAGCAGGTCGTCCCACGTCTTGATCTTCGTGTAGTCGACGCCGGCCTTGGCCATCAGCTCCTTGTTGACCATGAACCCGACCTGCGACATGGCGACCGGGATGCCGTAGTTGCGGCCGTTGATCTTGAAGGCTTCGACGGCGGCGGGGGTCAGGGTGTCGGCGTAGCCCTTCACCTGGTCGGTGATGTCCTCGATGACCCCGGCCTCGACCTGCGACTGCAGGACGCCGCCGGCCCAGCTGAAGATGATGTGCGGCTTGTCCTTGGACTGGAGCAGCGTGGGCGCCTTGGCCTTGTAGGCCTCGTTCTCGAGGAACGACATCTCGACCTTCACGCCGGGGTTCTTCGCCTCGTAGGCGCGGGCGACCTCCTCCCAGATCTTCACCTGGGTGGGATTCACCTCGATGTGCAGCCATTTCACGGTGGTCTGCGCCGCGGCTGACAGGGCGCCGGCGGCCAGCAGGCCCGCGGCGAGCAGCACGGACTTCATCACCCTCATGGTTCTCTCCCCTGATTTTGGATCTTTTTGGGATCACCACGGTACCGGGAGTTTCTGAGGTACGCAACTCACGGATTCTGATGGTCTGTATCCGAAGCTCCGCCGACGAAGGAGAGAGCTCGGATTTTCCAATAAAGTTCAAGCTGCTGAGACCAAGGAGCGCGACTGAGCGGCGCACCTCGCAGGAGCGAGACGCACACACGGGTCCCCGAATATGCGGGTCGATCGGAAGCAGCGCCGACTTGCGATCCCGCACGCCGGAGGCGAAGGTTCGTGCGGCACAGCCATTGCCGCAGGCGGGCGGCCCGCCACGGAGTGCGATCCATGCAAGTTGCGACCTTCGGCGCCGGCGCGGTGGCCCTCCTGGCCTTCGCCGTCCTGACGCTGGGGATCTCGCCCGGCCAGCAGGGTGGCGCGCTTCCCGACGGAATCGGAATCCGGACGGCGGCCGGGCCGGCTGATCACGTCGGCTCCGTCGCCTGCGCGGGCTGCCATGAGCGGCAGGCGAAGGACTGGGCCTCGTCCCACCACGCGCATGCCATGGCGATGCCGACGGGAGAGACCGTGCGGGGCGACTTCTCGGGCGCGAGCGTCGAGGTCTCCGGATCGAAGGGCCGCTTCTTCCGCGACGGCGACCGCTACATGGTCGAGACGGAAGGGCGCGACGGAAAGCCGGCGACGTTCGCCGTGTCGCACACCTTCGGCTGGGAACCGCTGCAGCAATACCTCGTGACCTTTCCCGACGGCCGCCTGCAGGCCCTGCCCTGGGCATGGGACACGCGGCCGGCCGCGGCGGGGGGCCAGCGCTGGTTCCACGTCTACGGCGACGAGCCGATCCCCCCCTCCGACAGCCGCCACTGGACGCGCTACCAGCAGACCTGGAACCACATGTGCGCCGAATGTCACTCCACGGCGCTGGACAAGGGGTACGACGCCGCGGCCAACACGTTCCGCACGACGTGGTCGGAGATCAGCGTCGGATGCGAGAGCTGCCACGGCGGCGGGCGAGGGCATGTGGACTGGGCGAAAGGCGGCGCCCGCGCCGACGTCCCCCTCAAGGGTTTCGCCGCGCGGGAGGCCCGCCGCGCCGCGGTCGACTGGACGCCCGATCCGGCCACCGGGAGCCCGCGCGCCGGCGTCGCGCGGCCGACCGGCGACGAGGTCGAGACCTGCGCCCGCTGCCACGCGCGCCGCGGGCAGGTCGCGGGCGGGTGGAAGCCGGGCCGGCCGCTGGGCGACACGCACCTTCCCGCCTTCCTCACGCCGGACCTCTTCGAGGACGACGGGATGATGCGCGACGAGGTCTTCAACGACCATTCGTTCAAGCAGAGCCTGATGTACGCCAAGGGGGTGACCTGCGGCGACTGCCACGACGCCCATTCCGGCAAGCTGAAGGCGGCGGGCGCCACGGTCTGCAACCAGTGCCACCTGGCCGAACGGTTCGAGGCGGCGAGCCATACGGGGCACCAGCCCGGCCCGAAGGCGCCGGACTGCATCTCGTGCCACATGCCGGCGCGGACATACATGGTCGTCGACACGCGGCACGACCACTCCTTCCGCATCCCGCGGCCGGACCTGTCGATGACGCTCGGCACGCCGAATGCCTGCAACGACTGCCATGCGGACCGCCCGGCTTCATGGTCGGCTGCGGCCGTGGAGCGTTGGCACGGGCCTCAGCGCAAGGGGCACCAGGCCTATGCGGATGCCTTCCACGCGTCGCGCACGGGCGACCTGTCGGCGCGCGAACGGCTGATCCGCGTCGCGACGGACGGCACGACGCCCGACGTGGCGCGGGCAACGGCGGTGCTGGCGCTGCGGTCATGGCCGTCCGCAGATGCGGAGGCGACGGTCGCGGCGGCGCTGTCGTCGCCCGATCCCCTGACCCGGGTCGCCGCCCTGCGGCTGCAGGAGAGCCAGCCGCCGGACGCGCGGTGGCGCCGCGGCGGGCCCGCGCTCGCCGATCCGGTCCTGATCGTGCGCCTCGCCGCGGCCGCGCTGCTGGCGGACCAGAATCCGGACGGACGCCCCGAGCCCGAGCGCGCGAGGCTGCGCGCGGCGTTCACGGAGTACGAGGCGGCGCAGCGGCTCGACGCGGACCGCCCCGAGGGGCGCGCTGCGCTCGCCCTGTTCCGGCTGCGGCAGGGACGGCTGGCGGAAGCCGAGGCGGAGTATCTCGCGGCTCTGCGGCTGGAGCCGGCGGCGGCGACGGTCTCGGTGAACCTCGCCGACCTCTACCGCCAGCAGGGCCGCGAGGACGCCGCAGAGCAGGTTCTGCGCGCCGCCGTGATGATCGCACCGACGGCCGCCGTCGCGCACCACGCGCTCGGCCTGTCGCTCATCCGCTCAAAACGCTACGCCGACGCGCTGCGCCATCTCGGGCTCGCGGTGGAGCACGACCCGGCCAATGCCCGGTTCGCCTATGTCCACGTGGTCGCGCTGCAGTCCACCGGGCAGGCGGTGGCGGCGGCCCGGGGATTGCGGGAGGCCTTCGAGCGGCACCCGGCCGACGCCGACATCGTCGGCATGCTGCTGCAGCAGACGATGCAGGCCGGCGACGCCAAGGCGGCCGCCCCGCTCGCCGAGCGGCTGGCGAAGCTGCGGCCCGACGACCCCGCCATCGCGAGGCTTGCGGCCCGGCTGCGGCAGTAGGCGCAACCGCCGCACCCGTTTTCGGGACGGTTCGCACAGCGGTGGGACGCCCAGCAAATGGCAGCCGACCCTAGCTGTACTAACGTCATGCAACCAAAAATTGCATCCTCGGGAGGTGTTTCCATGCGCGTGATCGCGATCCTCGGCCTGGCGGTCCTTCTGGCCGGCTGCAACACGAGTTCCCAGTCGCAGCGCACGGTCGGCGGAGCCGCGATCGGCGCCGGAGGCGGAGCGCTGGTCGGCGCCGCCGTGGGCGGCGGGCGCGGGGCGGCGGTCGGCGCGATGGCCGGCGGCGTGGCCGGCGCTCTGATCGGCCGCGCGACGACGCCGAACGACTGCATCTTCCAGGACCGCAACGGACGCCGGTTCACCGGCCCCTGCCCCTGAGATCACCACGAGAGACCGGAAGGATCCGTTGGCCATGACCTCGATTCCCCTGGATGCGGCCTCGGCCGAAGCCCATCTGATGCGCTTCCTCAAGGTGGAGGGCGTCACGGGCGAGGAAGCCGCGATCGCTGCCGCCGTCGCCGACGAACTGGTGAAGGTGGGCGTGCCCGCCTCGGCAATCCGCTACGACGACGCGCACACGCGCATTCCGCTGCCGACGCAGACGGGCAACCTGATCGTGGACCTGCCGGGCACCGTGGCGGGCCCGCGCATCATGTTCGCCACCCATCTCGACACCGTGCCGCTGTGCGCGGGCGCCAAGCCCCGCGTGGAGGGCCGCCGGATCGTGGCCGACGGCACGACAGCGCTGGGCGGGGACAACCGCACCGGGTGCGGCCTCCTGGTGTCGCTCGCCGAGACGCTGATCAAGAACAAGCTGCCCCACCCGCCCATCACGCTGCTCTTCACCGTGCGCGAGGAGAGCGGGCTGCACGGCGCGCGCGAACTGAAGGCCTCGGACCTGGGCAGCCCCGCGATGTGCTTCAACGTCGACGGGCAGCGGCCCGAGGACCTGATCATCGGCGCGATCGGCCAGGAGAACTGGGAGGTCGAGATCCATGGCAAGGCGACCCACGCCGGCCTCGCCCCCGAGAAGGGCATTTCCGCCACGCTGGTCGGCGCGACGGCGCTGGCGGAAGCCGCCAAAGCCGGGTGGTTCGGCAAGGTGACGAAGCCCGACGGCTACGGGACCAGCAATGTCGGCATCTTCGGCGGCCGCAACGGCAAGTCGTCCGGCGACGCCACCAATGTGGTGACGGACTACACCTTCGTCCGCGGCGAGGCCCGCAGCCCCGAGTCGGCGTTCGCGACGAAGATCGCCGAAGGCTTCAAGGAGGCCTTCGCCAAGGCGCAGGCGCAGGTGAAGAACGTCGACGGCGAAGCGGCGAAGATCGAGTTCCGCCATGTGCCGGCCTACCCGCCCTTCCGCGTCCCGGAGGACGCCGCCGCGACGCGCATCGCGGTGAAGGCGATGGAAGCGCTCGGGATCAAGCCGAACCTGATCTTCTCGCCGGGCGGGCTCGACGCGAATTGGCTCGACAAGCACGGCATCCCGACCGTGACGATCGGCGCGGGCCAGCGCGAGGTGCACACGATCAACGAGTATGTCGAACTCGACGAGTACGTGACCGGCTGCAAACTCGCCGTCCTGCTTGCAACGGGCGCGCACTGACGGCCCGGCCCCGCGCGCGCCGTAGCGCGCGGGCAATCCGCGGCTCGCATGGCTGAAAGGCGGATCCCGTGGCGGCCGGCGCTACAGGATCTGCCGGCCCATCAGGCTGGCGACGAGATCGACCATGAGGCGCGCGGTGCGGCCGCGGTCGTCGAGATAGGGATTGAGCTCGGCAAGGTCGAGGCTGGTGACGAGCCGGCTCTCGTGTAGCAGTTCCATGACGAGGTGCGCCTCGCGGAACGTGATGCCGCCGGGCACGGTCGTGCCGACGCCCGGCGCAATGTCCGGATCGAGGAAGTCGACGTCCAGGCTGACATGCAGCAGCCCGTTCCCGGCGGAGACGCGGGCGAGGAAATCCCGCACGCACGCCACGATGCCGCGCTCGTCGATGCTGCGCATGTCCCAGATGGTCACGCCGGCATTGCGCAGCGCCGCGCGTTCGGCGGGATCGACGCTGCGCGTGCCGAGCATGCAGATGCGCTCGGCGGGCAGCGGTTCCTCGTTCTGCGGGTACACCCCCTCGAAGCCCGGGATTCCGACGGCATAGGCCACCGGCACGCCGTGCAGGTTGCCGCTCGTCGTCGTGTCGAGCGCGTGGAAATCGGCATGGGCGTCCAGCCAGAGCACGAAGAGCGGCCGTGCGACCTCGCGCGCGCGGCGCGAAAGCCCGCTCAACGTCCCGGCGGAGAGGCTGTGGTCGCCGCCCATGAAGATGGGGAAGGCATCGGCGCTCGCCCCGTAAGCCGCCGAAGCGATGGAGCGCGTCCAGGCCACGATGGCCGGCAGGTTCTTCAGCGCGGGATTGTCGTGCATGACGAGGGGGGCCGTGTCCGGGCCAAGGTTGCCGAGATCCTCGACCGTCCAGCCGAGTTCGCCGAGGACCTCGACGATCTCCGCCGCCCGGTAGGCGCTCGGCCCCATGTCGCAGCCGCGGCGCCCGGCCCCCTCCTGCACGGGGATGCCGACGAGCCGGCAGTGGCCTCGCGACTCGCCGGCGCCCGCCTCTCGGTCCTGCGTCATTCCACCCTCGCCCTTCTTCGTCTTCTCAACCCAGCATAGCCGAAACCGGGCCGGCTCAGCTACGCAGCCCGGGCGCCTCGTGGCCGGTGCGCGCTACGTACTCGGTATAGCCGCCGCCGTACTGGTGAATGCCGTCCGGGGTCAGCTCCAGCACCCGGTTGGAGAGCGCTGCGAGGAAGTGCCTGTCGTGCGACACGAACAGCATCGTGCCCTCGTATTGCGACAGCGCGGTGATGAGCATCTCCTTCGTCGCCATGTCGAGGTGGTTGGTGGGCTCGTCGAGGACGAGGAAATTCGGCGGGTCGAAGAGCATGATCGCCATGACGAGACGCGCCTTTTCCCCGCCCGACAGCACGCGGCACCGCTTCTCGACATCGTCGCCCGAGAACCCGAAGCAACCGGCCAGCGCCCGCAGAGACCCCTGCCCGGCCTGCGGAAACGCGTCTTCCAGGGACTGGTAGACGGTGCGCTCGCCGTCAAGCAACTCCATCGCGTGTTGGGCGAAATAGCCCATCTTCACCGTGCCGCCGACGGATACAGTACCCTCGTCGGGCGTGGCCGACCCGGCGATGAGCTTCAGCAGCGTCGACTTTCCGGCGCCGTTGACACCCATGACGCACCAGCGTTCGCGCCGGCGGATGGAGAAATCCAGGCCGTCGTAGATCCGCCGGCTGCCATAGCCCTTGCGTACGCTCTTGAGGCTGACGACGTCGTCACCCGAGCGCGGGGCGGGCGGGAAGTCGAACAGCACGGTCTGCCTGCGCCTGGGCGGCTCGACCCGGTCGATCTTCTCGAGCTTCTTGACGCGGCTCTGAACCTGAGCGGCGTGAGAGGCGCGCGCCTTGAAGCGCTCGATGAACTTGATCTCCTTGGCGAGCATGGCCTGCTGGCGCTCGAACTGCGCCTGCTGCTGCTTCTCTCCCAAAGCACGCTGCTGCTCGTAGAACTCGTAGTTGCCGGAATAGGCGGTGAGACCGCCGCCGTCGATCTCCAGGATCTTCGTGACGATCCGGTTCATGAATTCGCGGTCGTGCGAGGTCATGAGGAGCGCGCCCTCGTAGCCCCGCAGGAAGTCCTCGAGCCAGATCAGGCTTTCGAGGTCGAGGTGGTTGCTGGGCTCGTCGAGCAGCATGGCGTCGGGGCGCATGAGCAGGATGCGGGCGAGCGCGACGCGCATCTTCCAGCCGCCGGACAGCGCGCCCACGTCGCCGTCCATCATCTCCTGGCTGAAGCTGAGGCCGGACAGCACCTCGCGCGCCTGGCCTTCCAGCGCATAGCCTCCCAGTTCCTCGAAACGGGCCTGGACCTCGCCGTAGCGCGCGATGATCGCTTCGATCTCGTCGGCGCGGTCGGGATCGGCCATGGCGTCCTCGAGCTCCTTCAGCTCGGCGGCGACGCTGCTCACCGGACCCGCGCCGTCCATGACCTCGGCGACGGCGCTGCGCCCGGACATTTCGCCGACGTCCTGGCTGAAATAGCCGATGGTGATGCCGCGATCGACGGAGACCTGTCCCTCGTCGGGAAGCTCCTGGCCGGTGATCATGCGGAACAGGGTCGTCTTGCCGGCGCCGTTCGGCCCGACGAGGCCGATCTTCTCGCCCTTCTGCAGAGCGGCGGACGCCTCGATGAAGAGGATCTGCCGACCGTTCTGCTTGCCGATGTTCTCGAGCTTGATCATGTGTGCGCGCGCGGTCCCGAAACCTGTTACGGGCGGCCCTTACGCCATGAAGCGCTCCGGCGGAAGGGGGCACGGCGTTTCCGCGGGCCGACGCCGCGTGGACTCCGCCGACGGGATCAGTCGTGGTGCACGACGACGGTGTTGGCGACGCGTGGGCCCATGCGCGTGAGATGGTCGCGGACCGTCAGGCCGATGGTTTCGCGACAGGCCGACGCCAGCCCGCGCGGCAGGTCGCCGAAGCGGCCGGTCTTCGACGCCACGGCGATGGTCCGCGTCGGCACGTTGCCGCGCAGGGGGAAGACGTCGAACTCGTGGCCATGAATGTCGGCATGGACGAGAACGAACGGCGTCACGAGCGCCCATGCCTGCCCGTGCCGCACCGCGTCAAGCACCATCGCGGTCTGGTCGAAGTCGAAGGCGCGGGGCACGACGATGGCCTCGCGCGCCAGGTATTGCTCGACCATCCGCCCGATTCGCCGGCGCGTCAGGAGGCGGGCCTGCGGCAGGGTGGCGGCAAGGGCGTCGAGGTCGATCTCCTCGTAGGCGGCGTGATCCTTGGGCAGGGCGAGGATCAGCGGCTCGGTCGCGAGGCGGTGGACCTCGAGTCCCTCCCATTCCTCGGCATCCGGCGTGACGACGATATCGAGGCTCTCGTCCAGCAGGGAGTCGCGGTAGCGGAAGTTCAGCGAGGAGCGGACCTCGAGGTGCTGGACCTGCATCTCCAGCGCGGTGACGATGGTGGTGGACAGGATTTCGCTCATGCTCTCCATGAGCCCGACCGTCAGGTGCGGCACGCTGTAGCCCTGGAAGCGCTTCATCGCGCGCTCGGCCTGGGCCAGCTCGGCGAGCACGCGCTTGCCGAGGTGGCGCAGGTGCGCGCCGGCGGGCGTCAGCCGCAGCTCGCGCGCGCCGCGCTCGATGAGGCGCAGCCCGAGCGTCTGTTCCAGCCGGGCGATCTGCTGCGAGACGGCCGCCTGCGAGACGCCCAAAATGCGGGCAGCGCCGGTCATGCTCGCGGCGTCGCTGACCGCGACGAACACTTCGAGAGCCCGGGACTCAAGAGATCCAGCCATGCGTCTGGTCCTACCGCTCGCTCATCGGCCTCCCGACAAGCAAAGGCCGGACCACCCTGCGCCGCGGCCTTGTGGCGCGGGGCGGGCATGACCTTCGAGCGCGGCGAGGGCGTGATCCAAGCCCCGTCGCGCTGTCGCGCCTACTCGGCGGCCACGCGATGGCCGCCGAGGCGGGCCAGATGAGCGAGCACCTCGTCGATCGCCATGACGTCCGCGTATTTATGGTGCAGGTCGAACAGGTTGACCTTGTGGATGAGGTCAGAGCGGTCGAACGTGCACTCCTCCACCAGCGTGACGTGATAACCGCTGGAATAGCCGTCAACGCAGCTCGCGCGGACGCAGCCCGACGTGCTCTCGCCGCACACGATGAGACTCCGGACACCGAGGACCGTCAGGTGGGAGACGAGCGGCGTGCCGGCGAAAATAGAGGCGCGCTGCTTGGCGATCACCACGTCGCCCGGCTCCGGAGCGAGCTCTCGCATGATCACGTAGTCGTCGTCGAACGAGGTCGTGCGCTGACGCCGCGTGGCACCGACGCCCGACGGCTTGCTCTGCGGGCGCGTGTCGGAGGTGCAGTAGAAAACGGGAACGCCGGCGAGCCGCGCCGCGGCGAGAAGCTTGCGCGTCGGCTCGACGGCGGTCCAGGCATTGACGCCGCAGGAACTGGGAAACTCGGCCTGGATCTCCGCCGGCGGGCGCGCCCCGCCCCGATAGGCGGAGTTGTACAGATCGATCGCGATCACCGCCGGGTTCGGCCCGATGAACGTCTCGCGGGCATAGGCGGCGTAGATCTTCAGCGTGTCCCTATCGATCACATCCTTCCAGCAGTGGTCCTCGAAGACGTCGATGCGCGCCATGGCGGTGCTCCGGCTCGGGGTTGGAACAGGGCGCGAGGCGAGCCGCCCCCGCGCCGGACGGGACGTTACGGATCGGGCGAGGGCCCCGACGGGGACGCCGGCTCCGGCGTCGGTTTCGCCGGCGCCGGCGCTTCGTCCGGTGCGCGGCGGCCCCAGATCATGAACAGCACCCCGAAGAGCGCCAGGATGGCGGCGTTGAGCAGGATCGCGCCGGAGTAGCCGATCCCCGTCAGGTCGACGGCGGCGCCCAGCGCAAGCGGGCCGAGCACGAACCCCACGTCGCCGGCGAAGCGCAGCAGCCCCATGGCGGGGCCGAAGCGGCCGCCAGGCGCGTGGTCGACGGAGTAGGTGGCGATGGCCGGCCCCTGCATGCCCGTCGCGGCGCCGAGCGTCGCCATGGCTGCCCAGAAGGTCCACGGCTGCAGGCCCGTCCCCGCCACGACGAGCGCCGCCACTGTCACCAACGTGGCCGCGACGATGCACCGGACCGTTCCGAAGCGGTCGACAAGGCGGCCCGTGAAGGGGAGCACGGCGAGATTGGCGAGCGTCATCACGGTCATGCCGAGGCCGATGCTGCCCGCGTCGAAGCCGAAGCGTTCGTTGGCCGACAGGGGAAGCATCTGCCACAGGCCGGCGGAGCGCGTCATGAACGCGCCGAGATTGATCAGCAGCGCGACGACGATGGTCGGGTTGCGCAGCAAGGGGGCGAAGGCGCGAAAGGAATGGTCGTGGTGGACGCCCGGCGCGCTCGGGCGCCTGGTCTCCTCGAAGGAGAGGAAGGCATACAGCGCGGCGCCCATGCCGATGGCCATCGAGAGCCAGAAGGGCGACTGGTAGCCGAAGTGGTCGGCCATGACGCCGCCGACCGCCGGCCCGAGGCCCGCCCCGACCAGAAGGGCCGTCTGGTAGAGCGCCATGATCCGCGCGCGCTGGCCGGGCGCGGCGAGATCGGCGCAAACGACGGTCGCCACCGTCATGTACATGCCCGAGCCGAGGCCCTGCACGAAGCGGAAGAAGACGAGCAACCAGAAGTCCGTCGCCAGCGCCGCCCCCAGCGAGGCGATCCCGACGACGGCGGGGCCGAGCCAGACGAACAGGCGCCGGCCGTAGCGCTCCGCCATGAGGCCCGCCGGCAGGTCGACGAGAAGCCGGCCCACCCCGAAGGCGGTGATGATGAGCCCGACCGCCCACTCGGCAACGCCGAAGCTCTTCGCGTAGAGCGAGAGCACGGGGGCGACCATGCCCATCATCATCATGTGACCGGCGACGGTGCCCATGATGACGACGAGCGCAGGACGCGCCACGAGGATCGCCCAGGTCGACGCGGCGGGCACGGGCGTGGTGGTGAAGGGCTCCGCCGACATCTCAGCTCCCGCGCAACTGTCTGGTGCGGCTGGCATAGGCCGAGAAGCCGAACATCGTCGCCAGCAGAAAGACGCCGCCGCCGTAGAGGGCCGCCGTCAGGCCGAAGGCGTGGCCGAGGACGCCGAACATGGCTGGGCTCAGCACCTGCGAGAACCGGTTCACGAGAAGCCGCAGCCCCATCAGCTTTCCGCGCTCCGTCTCGCCGACGGCGTCCACCATGATCATGATGCTGACCGGGAGGTTGACGCCGACGGCGCCGCCCATGACGGTCACGAGCGCCAGCATCGTCCACACATTCGCCGCCGCCAGCGGCGTCAGCGCGACGCAAGCGGCCGCGGCGAAGCCGGCCGCCGAGAGGATGTACTCCGGCGACAGCCGGCTCATCAGCCCGCCGAGGACGAAGCGCGACAGCATCCCGGAGAGGCCGTTCAGGGCGAGGGCCGTCGATATGATCATGGTCGAGAAGCCGACCGAGTCCATGTAGAGCGGCAGGAAGCTGTTGTAGAGCGACTGGATGTACATGATCAGGAACGTCGCCGTCAGTCCGAACTGGACCGGGCGGTTGCCGGCCAGGTCGATGCCGCGGCGATAGCTCGCGAAGAAGCCGCCGACGCTGAAGATCTCCGTGAGCTGGACGTCGCCTTCGGCTATGCGGGGGTGCTCGTAGGTGCGGCTGAACCACAGCAGCGCCACCATGAGCAGGCCGCAGGACGCGGCCGCCGCGTAGAAGGCGGCGCGGTAGCCGTCCATCTGGCCGGGGAAGGCGGAGGCGACGAGGCCGCCCAGGAGCGGACCGAGCATGCCGCCCGCCGACATCCACATGGAGTACTTCTTGATCGCCTCGTTGCGCGTCGCCTTGTCGCCGGTCGAGACGAGGACCTGGAACGACGAAGCCATGATGATGACGCTCGCTCCGAGGAAGAACTGCGACAGCGCCAGCACGACGACGCCCGTCGCGGTCGCGTTCAGGACGAGCGACAGGAACAGGCAGACATTGCCCGCGATCAGCATCTTCATCGGCCCGATGCTGTCGATGAGCTGGCCCGACGGCATGGCGATGAAGATCGGCAGCACGGCACGCAGCGTGACCAGCAGGCCGATGGTGAGGGTCGAGGCCCCGAGTTCCTGCGCGTAGAGCGTGAAGAACTGGCCGGAAAGCCCGGTAATGGTGAAGAACAGGCCGCCCGCGTAGACGCCGAACTGCCTGTAGCGCTCAGCCTGCATGATGGCAGGCCTCCTGGCGCTGCGGCCGCCGCTGCACGAGCGCGGGCTTCTCGTCGCGGCACAGCGGTGTCACCTTCGGGCAACGGGAAGCGAAGGCGCAGCCGGGCGGAATGTTCATCGGGCTCGGCAGCTCGCCGGAGATCACGCGGATCTCGCGCTCCGCCTCGGCCTCGGGATCGAGCACCGGCACCGCGTCGAGAAGGGCGCGCGTATAGGGGTGGGCCGGGGTCTGGAAAACCTGCTCGGCCGGCCCGTACTCCACCACCTCGCCGAGATACATGACGGCGATCCAATCCGACACGTAGCGGACCGTCGACAGGTCGTGCGAGATGAAGACGAAACTCACCCCCAGCTCCTCCTTCAGGTCGCACAGGAGGTTGACGATCTGGGCGCGGACGGAGACGTCGAGCGCCGAGGTCGGCTCGTCAGCGACGACGACGGAAGGGTTGAGCGCCAGGGCGCGGGCGACGGCGACGCGCTGGCGCTGGCCGCCGCTGAGCTGGTTGGGAAAGCGGTCGAGGTAACTCGGATCGAGGCCGACCTGGAGGATCAGCGACCTCACCTTCCCGGCGCGCTCCTCCCGCGTGCCGCGCTTCTGCACGACAAGCGGCTCCTCGATGATGTCGGCGACCTTCATCTTGGGATTGAAGGACGAGGAGGGATCCTGGAACACCATCTGCCCCGTGCCCTGGATGAAGATCTCGCCGGAGGTCGGCTCGTCGAGGCCCAGCAGCATGCGCGCGATCGTGCTCTTGCCGCAGCCGCTCTCGCCGACGATCCCCAGCGTCTCGCCGCGACGCACCCTCAGGCTGACGCCGTTCACGGCCCTCACCGTCGGCGGCTTGACCCAGGGCAGCAGGGACTGGCCGACGAAGTGCCGGGTGAGATTGTTGATCTCGAGCACGTCCTGGCGCGGCAGGCTGCGCCATGGCCGCTCCTCGTCCGCCGTGCGATGCGCAACCGCAGCGACCGCGACCGGCGCGTCGTCGAGCCCATTGGGCAGGAAGCACGCCGCGGCATGGTCGGGCCCGCGCCGCTGCGCTTCCGGCGTCTCCTCCAGGCAGCGGGCATGGGCGGCGGGGCAGCGGTCCTTGAAGGCGCAGCCGACGACCGGGCGCTTCATGTCGGGCGGGAAGCCCGGAATCTGCAGGAGCCGCTCGCGGCTCTCGCCGCTGATCCTGGGGATCGTTCGCAACAGGCTCTGGGTGTAGGGGTGACGCGGCTTCCGGAACACGGACGCGGTCGGCCCGATCTCGACGATCCGGCCCGCATACATCACCGCGACGGTGCGCGCGAAGCGCGACACAAGCCCGAGGTCGTGGGTGATGAAGAGCATCGCCGTGCCGGTCTCGCTCGTCAGCCGGCGCAGGAGCTCAACGATCTGCGCCTGGATGGTGACGTCCAGCGCCGTCGTCGGCTCGTCGGCGATGATGAGGCGCGGGTTGCACGACAGCGCCATGGCGATCATCACGCGCTGGCGCATGCCGCCGCTCATCTCGAACGGATAGGCGTCGATGCGCCGGGCCGCGTCCGGGATGCCGACCTTGTCGAGCCACCCGACGGCCATTTCGCGGGCCTCCTTCGGCTTCAGCCGCAGGTGGCGGGCGATGGGCGGGATCATCTGGTCGCTGACCCGCATGACGGGATCGAGCGAGGACATGGGATCCTGGAAGATGGTGCCGACGGCGCTGCCGCGGATGCCGTTGAGATCCTTCTCCGTCATGGAGCCCAGGTTCTGGCCCTCGAGCCAGACTTCGCCCTCGACCACCCTGCCCGGATGGGCGAGCAGCCGGATCAGCGACATGGCCATGGCGCTCTTGCCCGAGCCGCTCTCGCCGACGATGGCCATGCGCTCGCCGCGGCGCAGCTCGAAGGATACGCCGTTGACGGCCTTCACGATGCCCGTGTCGGTGAAGAAGTGGGTGTGCAGGTCGCGGACGTCGAGGATCGTGTCCGTGATGGACTTGGCGTAGGTCATGACCGTTCCTCCGGCGCGCCGTGCGCTGCTACGCCCGTCATTTGCGCGAGCGGGGGTCGAGCACCTCGCGGATGCCGTCCGACAGGAAGTGAAGGCTGATGGCGATGGCGAGGATCACCACCCCGGGCAGCGTGGAGATCCACCAGGCCTGCTCGAGGTAGGTCTGTCCGTCGCGGATGAGGTTCCCGAGCGACGGCTCGGGCGGCATGATGCCGAGCCCGAGGAAGCTGAGGCTCGCCTCGACCAGAATGGCGTTGGCGGCGGCGATGCTGGCGGCGACCAGCAGCGACGCGATGGTATTGGGCACAACGTGCCGGCTGAGCAGCCACCACTGCGACGCGCGGACCGTGCGGGCCGCGTCGATGTAGGCGCGCGACCGCAGGCCGAGCACGAGCGAGCGCTGCAGGCGGATGAAGCGCGGGATGTCGGCCAGCGCGATCGCCATGATGACGGGCACGAGGCCGGTTCCGACGATCGACACCAGCCCGATGGCCAGCAGCAGCGACGGGAAGGCGAGGAAGATGTCGACCACCGTCATGATGGCGCGGTCGACGACCTTGCCGAAGAAGCCGGAGACGGTGCCGAGCACGATGCCGAAGACCAGCGAGATGAAGGCGACGCTGAAGCCGACGAACAGCGACACCTTCACCCCCTCCAGCGTGCGGCTGAGCACGTCGCGGCCCATCCGGTCCGTGCCGAACGGAAAGGTGAAGGACGGCGGCTTCATCATGGCCCGGAGATTGGTCTGCAGCGGCGCCTGGAGCGGAAGCCAGGGCAACAGCGCGGTGAGCACGCGGATGGGCACGAGGATCATCAGCGCGATCCGCGCCTTGCGGTTGGCCAGCACCGCCCGCAGGCCGCGGAACGCCGGCACGGACCGCGCCGCCGCCGGCGCGGCTGACCTTTGCGCGATTGCCGGACCACCCGTCGGGCGCGGCAGAGGCGCGTCGGCCTCTCCGGACGTGCTGCGCCCCAGGGACATGGCGTCGGTCATGGTCTGCCGCTCCGTCAGAACGTTACGCGGGGATCGAGTTTTCGATAGATGATGTCCGTCGCGAAATTGATCGTCACGAATATCAGCGCGTAGAAGATGATGAGATTCTGCACCATCTGATAGTCACGGCTGTTGATTCCGTTGACGAGAAGACTTCCGATCCCCGGAATATTGAAGATGAACTCGACGATGACCGTGCCATTGAGGAGACTTCCGAAGCTCAGGCCGATGACGGTGACGATCGGCAGCGCGGCGTTCTTCAGGGCGTGGCGAAAGAGAACCCGCAGCTCCGACCAGCCCAGCGAGCGCGCGGTGCGGATGTAGTCTTCCCCCAACACCTCCAGCACCGCGGTGCGGGTGATGCGGGCCATGGTGGCGATCTGCGTCACGGCCAGCACCAGCACCGGCAGCGCGAGGCGATGCAGGACGCTGAAGGGATCGGACATGTCGACGTCGCCGCTCGCCGGGAACCACCGGAGCGTCAGCGAGAAGAACAGCAGGAAGACGAGGCCCGTCCAGAAGGACGGCATCAGGTCCAGCACCATCGCGGTGCCGGTGATGAGGTTGTCGAGGCCCTTGCGGCCCTTGTGGGCCATGAAGGCGGCGAGCGTGCCGAGCGGGATCGCCGCCACGACGGTGATCACGATGGTGGAGAGCGCGATCAGGAGGGTGATCGGGAGCGCGCTCTTCATCAGGTCGTAGACGGAGAGCCCGGTGGTGATCGTCTGACCGAAGTCGAGCACCAGCAGGCTCTTCAGGTAGGTCGCGTACTGGGTCATGAGCGGCTGCGTCAGTCCCATCTGCTCGCGCAGCCGCTCGAGCGCCTCGCCCGAGAGCGAGTCGCCGGCCATCGCCGACGCCGCGTCACCCGGGATGAGCCGGAGCGTGAAGAACACGAGCGTGACGACACCGAGGGTGGTGACGAAGAGCTGCGCGAACTTCTTGAGGACGAAGGCGAGCATGACCCGGCGCTCCCGCTTACTTCACGTCGACTTCGAAGAAGTTGACCTGGCCGAGGTAGTTGATGTTGACGCCCGCGACCTTCTGCTTGCCCGGCCAGATGACGTGGTTGGCATACATCGGCAGGTAGTAGAGATCGGTCAGCGCGATCTTCTGCACCTCGGCATACATGGCCTTGCGCTTCTTGGGGTCGACCTCCGCCCGCGCCCCCTCGAGGAGGGCGGTGAGCTTCGGATTGTCGTAGCGCGCGCCGTTGAGCCCCTTCGGCGATGCATTGGCGGGATGCAGGTAGTTGAAGAGGATCGTGTCGGGGTTGACGGCCGGAAGCAGACGCGTGGCGAACTCGAAGTCGCCGGCGTTGCGCTTCTGGTTGAAGGTCGGCGTGTCGACCAGCTCCATCTTCATGGTAATGCCGACCTGGGAGAGGTAGTCGATCTCGAACTGCTGGAGTTCGGTGACGCCCTGGGCCGACGTGTTGAGGTGCTTGACCGTGAAGCCCTTGGGATAGCCGGCCTCGGCGAGCAGCTTCTTCGCCTTGGCGGGATCGAAGGGGTACTTCGGGATGTCGTCGGTGTAGACGTCCATCCACGGCAGGATGAAGGACGCGGTGCCCTTCTGCATGCTGGGCGCGGTGGCCTGGTTGATGGTGTCGTAGTCGATGGCGTGGGCGATGGCCTGCCGCACGCGGACGTCCGCCAGGGGCTTGAAGGCGGGGTTCAGCACCTTCAGGGCGACCGCATAGTTCTCGACCTTGTTCATCCTGAAGCCCTCCTTCCTGAGGGTCTCCAGGTGCTCCTCGCGGTTCGCGCGCATGACCAGGTCGATCTCGCCGTTGCGCAGCGCGATGGTAGAGGTGTTCTCGTCCTTGATGATCTGGAAGGTGATCGTGTCGATGGGCGCCGGGCCTCGGAAATAGTCCTTGTGGCTCTTCAGCACGATGCGGGAGTTCACGTCGATGAAGTCGAGCACATAGGGGCCCGTGCCGACAGGATTCCAGCGCACCTTGTCGCCGGCGTCCTCGATCGCCTTGCGGTTGACGATCTGGCCCTGGTGGTAATTGGCCACCTGGTGGAGGAAGTTTCCGTCCGGCGACTTCAGCTCGATCACGACGGTGTAGGGATCAGGCGTCTCGACCTTGGCGACGTTGGCCAGTTCGGCGGCGTAGGGAGAGGCAGTCTTCGGGTCACGGATGCGGTTGAAGGTGTAGACCACGTCGGCGGAGGTGAACTCGCCGTAGCCCTTGTGCCACTTCACGCCCTTGCGGAGGTTGAACTTCCACGTCTTGTTGTCGTCGGTGTCCCAGGACTCGGCAAGGTCGGGGATGATCTTGCCGGTCTTGCTGTCGTAGGTGGTGAGGCCGCTGAAAATATTGAACGCGATGTTCTCGTTCTCGATGCGGAAGATGTTGGCGGGATCGAAGCCGGCCGGATCGTCGTAGAAGCGGACCTTCAGCGTCTTGTCCTGGGCCTGCGAGGGCGCCGGCGTCGCGACCGCGAAGCCGACGACCGCGACCGAGGCGGCGAGAAGGGAGAGGAACTGGCGCCTGGCGAAACTCATGTCTGCCCTCGTCTCTATCGTGGTGCCTGCCGGCGCCGCGGCGTCCCCCGGTTCATCCGTCGGGGACCGGCGCCGCGCTCTGAACGCGGAGTCCGGCGGGGGCCGCGCGGCGGCCCCCGGGTCGAGCCTCAGTTGAGCCTGGTGGCGAGGTATTCCTTCGCCATGTCGACGGTGACCACGTCGGCGTACTTCTGGTGCATGTCGTAGAGGTTCATGAAGTGCGACGCCTCGGTGCGGTCGAACACGCACTCGGCGACGACGCCCATGCGGAACCGGGAGGTGGCGCCGTCGACCACCGTGGCGCGGACGCAGCCGCTCGTCGTCTCGCCGCAGCAGATCAGCGTGTCGACGCCCAGGGCGTTGAGATGGAACATCAGGGGAGTGCCCTGGAATCCGCTCGGCGCGGTCTTCTCGATGACGACTTCGCCAGGAAGGGGCTTCACCTCCTCGACGATCTCGTTGCCCTTCAGGCGCAACTCTTCGGACATTTCGCCCCGGCGGCCCTTGCGGTGCACCCACGGCGCAATGCCTGACTCGAGGCCCTTGATGTGGACGACGGGAATGCCGTTGGCGCGCGCCACGGCCAGAAGCTCTGCCGTCTTGTCGACGGCCGCCCAGCCCTCGAGACCGGTACTGCTCGGCCAGGTCTTCATGGATTCGAAGATCGGCTCCCGCTTCAGCCCGAGCACGCTGTAGTAGATGTCGATGAGAAGCAGCGCCGGCTTCCGACCGAAGCCGAACAACTCCTTCTTGCCCCAGTGCTCGTCGTGCTTCTTGTCACGCTCGCTGAGGTAGTTCTCCCAACCGTACATGGATCAGCTCCCAAGATGATGCAGCAGATCGCCCTCGGTCCCGGCTCATTCCGGGATCGACGAATACTGTGACCTATGCGATCTGGAATATGAATTCCCAGTCGTTGAGGTATGTAGCAAGCGTCGTGCCAGCGCTGAAACGACCTTCAGCCAAGATAAACACTTGCGTTTTTTGCCTCTTTATAAGTTTTCGTTATGCCAAAATTTGCACAGTGATGCTTTTCATGCCCAACGACTCGGCGGGATATTTGCCGCAGCAGCGCGCGTGTCGGGCCCGCGGGAGTGGTACAGGGCTTTGCTCGTCTAGCGGCGGGCCTCCTGCAACGGGTCCCATGCCAGCACGCGGCCCGGCCGCCGCGTCGCCGGACCGGCCTCAAGCCACTGGAGCGGAACGATGAATTGCCGGCGAGCACGCCGCGCCACGTCATCGCGCGCCGCTTCGGGCTCTGCTCCGCCGGCGCGGCGGGGCGGTGTGGCTTGCCGATTGCTTTGTGGCAGGGACCGGGGCGTCCGACGCCCCCGCCACATGCTGGCCGCACGCCGCGCGGCCCGTCTGCAAGGAGCAACGCGACATGGCCAAGGACATCGACTTTTCCGAGATCACGATAGCCCATCTCATCGCCGGCTATGCGGCCGGCGAATGGACGGCAAGACAGGCGGTCGACTGGTATCTCGATCGCATCAGGCGGCTCGACCGCGCCGGACCGCGCATCAACTCCGTCATCAGCGTGAACGAACAGGTCCAGGCGCAGGCCGACGAACTGGATCGCAGGATGCGGGAGGGCGGGCCGGTGGGGCCGCTGCATGGCGTCCCGATCCTGGTGAAGGACCAGATCGACGTGAAGGAGATGCCGACGACCTGCGGCTCGATCCTGTTCCGCGACAACTGGCCGAAGCGCGATTCCTTCGTGATCGCGCGGCTGAGGGCGGCAGGCGCGCTGATGCTGGGCAAGACCACGCTCGGCGAAATGGGCGCGGGCGACACGCATGGCTCGCTCTTCGGCTCCACGCGTAACGTCTACGCGATCGACCGGACGGCAGGCGGGTCATCGGGCGGGTCGGGAGCGGCCGTCTCCGCGAACTTCTGCACGGTGGCGCTGGGCCAGGAAGGATATGCCTCGATCCGCCGGCCATCGATCTGGAACGGCGTGGTGGGCATGCGGCCGAGCGTCGGCCTCGTCAGCCGCGGCGGCGTCTACGATGGCTGGCCGTCGGTGCTCGGCTCCGTCGGACCCATGGCCCGGACCGTCGAGGACGCGGCGCGGGTTCTCGATGCGATGGTCGGCTACGACCCGGTCGATCCGGTGACGGCGCATGGGGTCGGCAAGCTGGCGGGATCCTTCGTCGACGCGCTGGGCGGCGGTCTCCAGGGCGTCAGGCTGGGCGTGCTGCGGACATCGATCGGTGTCGATGCCGATCCCGATGCCGAGGACTTCAAGCGCGTGGGCGCCGTGTTCGAGACGGGGCTCGCCGCCCTGAAGGAGGCCGGCGCCGTCCTCGTCGAGATCGAGATTCCGGACCTGAAGGAGCTGCTGGCGCTGCGGGCGCATCACCCGGAGCACGGATTGGCGGCGTTCGAGTACTACGTCTCCGAGCTGCCTGACGCGCCCTACCGCAGCAAGGCGGAGGCGATGGCTTCGGCAGAGTACTCGGCGGTATCGCCGCAGATGAAGCAGCGCTGGGCCCGGGAGGGTACGCCGGAGGCCTACCACCGCTTCCTGGAGGCGCGCGACACGCTGATGACCAACCTCCTGAAGGTGATGGCGGACCACCGGATCGACGCGATCGTCCACAAGGCCATCGAACACGAGCCGACCCTGATCAGCGAGGGGACGAACCCGCCCTGGGTGAACCACAAGGGCGCCCCGCACCTGAACACCTATCTCGGGAACGTGCCGAGCATCGTGGTGCCTGCGGGCTATACGAGCGTCGGCCTGCCGGCCGGCATCGCCTTCCTGGGCCGTCCTTACGACGACCTCGCCGTGCTGCGCTACGCGCACGCCTTCGAGCAGCAGACGCAGGCCCGGCGCGCACCGGACCTCGAGGCGAAGCTGCAGGCGGTCGTCGCCTGACCGACACTGAACGGGACGCGGCAACCTGCGAAGGCTGCCGCGTCACCTCATCCGGCCCGACCGGCGCCGCGTCGGATTCGCCATCGACTCGACACGGCCGAAGGCCTAGCCTCCCCGTGACCGTGGAGGGCGTGCGCGTGGCCGATATCTATCAGCTCATCTATTCCTCGCGGCCGTTCGGCTTCGACGAGGCGATGCTCAACGGCATCCTCGTGAAGGCACGCCGGAACAACGCGCGCGACGGCATCACCGGCGCGCTGGTATGCCGGCACGACCTGTTTCTCCAGTTGCTGGAGGGGAACCGGGATGCTGTGGAGGGCGTCTTCGCGCGGATCATGGGCGACGACCGGCACGCGGACGTCACCCAGCATTACGGCGGCGCCAGCGCCGAGAGGATGTTCCCCGACTGGGCGATGCGTGACGACCCTGCCCGTTCGTGGATGTGGAGCCCTGCGCAGGTTGCGGACGGGGCCGTTGCGCGGGCATCGCGCGACGAGCTGCTGGGCGTGTTCGCGCGCCTGGCCGCGGAGCCTGTATGAGGACGCGGCCTTCGCCGCGCCCTTTCGAAGCCTCGGCTCGCGTCAGTTCGCGGTGAAGGTGATCCCGTCCGAATCGCGGTAGGTCTTCGGCCCGACCCGCGTCCACGTCGAGCAGTTCTCTTCCTGCGGGCGGATCTTCTCCCACGTCACGCAGAGCCGGTTGTTCCGCATGGACCACTGGCCACGGTCGTCGGCTCCGGTCGAGAGGTTGGCGTTCATCAGCGTGGCAGTCTTGTCAGTGTAGAAGACGGTCGTTCCGGACTGCGTGCCGTCGGCATTCGTCCACTTGAGGGGTCGGCCGACGAGTTCGGACTGGATCGACGTGCGCGACAGCGCCGAGGAACGCTGGGTGCGCTGCGTCCCGACGCTTGCGGTGCTCTGCGGAATGCCGAGAACACCCTTCACGCCGCCGGCGACGCCGCCGAAGATGCCGCCCACCGCGCCGCCGACAGCGCCGCCGACGGGCCCGGCCGCCTTGTTCCCCACGGAAGCGCCTTCCTGGGCTCCCTTGACCACGCCCTGGGCCTGGGCCTGGAGCGGAAGCGCCAGCAGCAAAGCGGTACTCATGCAGGCGAGGACGGTGCGCGACATCATGGCGGGTCTCCTGATCCGTTTCAGTGACCCAACCCCTGAGCAGCAGCTTCGTTCCAGCAGAACCGCAGGCTTCGCCATCCCTTGGGACGGCGTGATCAATAATGAGGCGGCGGCGGCTCGTCGCGCTGGTCGGGAGCAGCCCGATCCTGGATGTCCCGGATCCGCTCCTGCAGGCCTTCGACACGGCGCCGCAGGGCATCGAGCGTGTTCCACTGCTCGACGACCGCCTTGTTCAGTTCCTCGATAACCTGGTCCTGGTAGGCGATCTTCGTCTCGAGCGTATCGAGACGGGCGGCCAGCAGAGCGCCGTCGGCTTCGTCGGTCATGGCGTGCGCTCCCTGTCGAGACGTGTCCACGCCGGAGCCATCGAGGCACGGCGCGGCGCAGGCCTACGGAGAAAGCCGCACGTACACAACCCCGGCGATGCGCGGGCGCGGCTCGTCGGCCACGCCCGCCCGCACGGCACGGCGATCAGGCGAGGTCGAACCGGTCGAGGTTCATCACCTTCGTCCACGCGGCGACGAAGTCGCGGACGAACGCCTCGCGGGCGTCGTCGCACGCATAGACTTCAGCCAGAGCCCGGAGCTGCGAGTTCGAGCCGAAGACGAGGTCCACGCGGGTCCCCGTCCACTTCAGCGCGCCCGAGGCGCGGTCCCGCCCTTCGAACAAGCCCTCCGTGGCGGCCGGCGTCCAGACGGTCCCCATGTCGAGCAGGTTGACGAAGAAGTCGTTCCCGAGCGTCTCCGGCCGCGCCGTGAACACCCCGTGGGAGGCCTTGCCGACATTGGCTCCCAGTACCCGCAGGCCGCCGACGAGGACGGTCATCTCGGGAGCGGTCAGCGTGAGGAGCTGCGCCCTGTCGACCAGCAGTTCCTCGGCCGAGACCGTGTAGTTCGTCTTGAGGTAGTTGCGGAAGCCATCCGCCACCGGCTCCAGCACCGCGAAGGACTCGGTGTCGGTCTGCTCCTGCGTCGCGTCGGTGCGGCCCGGAGTGAATGGGACCTCGATGTCGAAGCCGCCCTTCTTCGCCGCCTGCTCCACGGCGGCGCAGCCGCCGAGCACGATCATGTCGGCAAGCGAGATGCGCTTGCCCCCGGCCTGCGCGCCGTTGAAGTCGCGGCGGATCGCATCCAGCCCATCCCGAACGGTCGACAGCCGCGCCGGCTGGTTCACCTCCCAGTCTTTCTGCGGCGCGAGGCGGATCCGCGCGCCGTTGGCACCGCCGCGCTTGTCGGAGCCGCGGAAGGTCGAGGCCGAGGCCCATGCGACGGACACCAGGTCCGAGACGGACAGCCCCGACGCGAGGATCGACGCCTTGAGGGCGGCGACATCCCGGGCGTCGACCAGAGGATGATCGACCGGCGGCACCGGATCCTGCCAGATGAGATCCTCGGCCGGAACCTCCGGGCCGAGATAGCGCACGCGCGGGCCCATGTCGCGGTGGGTCAGCTTGAACCATGCGCGGGCGAAGGCGTCGGCGAACTGGTCGGGGTTGGCATGGAAGCGCTTCGAGATCTCGGCGTAGGCCGGGTCCATCTTCATCGCCATGTCCGCCGTGGACATCATCAGCGGCACGCGCTTCGTCGGATCGTGCGCGGCCGGCGCGTGATCCTTCTCGGCAAGACCCTTCGCGGCCCACTGCCAGGCGCCCGCGGGGCTCTTCTCCAGCTCCCACTCGTAGCCGAGCAGGACGTCGAAATAGCCCATGTCCCACTTGACGGGGTTCGACGTCCAAGCGCCTTCGAGGCCGCTGGTGATCGTGTCGCCGCCCTTGCCGCTGCGGAACGTGCTCAGCCAGCCGAGGCCCTGCGCCTCGATCGGCGCGCCCTCGGGCTCGCGACCGACATGGGCGACATCGCCCGCGCCGTGCGTCTTGCCGAAGGTGTGGCCGCCGGCGACGAGCACGACTGTCTCCTCGTCGTTCATCGCCATGCGGGCGAAGGTCTCGCGGATGTCACGGGCCGAGGCGAGCGGGTCCGGCTTGCCGTTCGGACCCTCCGGGTTCACGTAGATCAGGCCCATCTGGACGGCGGCGAGCGGGTTCTCCAGCTCACGGTCGCCGCTGTAGCGCTTGTCGCCGAGCCAGCTGTCCTCGGTGCCCCAGTAGATGTCCTCCTCCGGCTCCCAGACGTCGGCGCGGCCGCCGCCGAACCCGAACGTCCTGAAGCCCATGGACTCCAGCGCGCAGTTGCCGGCCAGGATCATGAGGTCGGCCCACGAAATGCGGTTGCCGTACTTCTGCTTGATCGGCCACAGCAGGCGGCGCGCCTTGTCGAGGTTCCCGTTGTCGGGCCAGCTGTTCAGGGGCGCAAACCGCTGCTGGCCGTCACCGCCGCCGCCGCGTCCGTCGCCGGTGCGATATGTTCCGGCCGAGTGCCAGGCCATCCGCACGAAGAACGGCCCGTAGTGGCCATAGTCCGCCGGCCACCAGGACTTGGAGTCCGTCATCAGCGCCTCGAGATAGCGCCGCAAGGCGGCGACGTCCAGCTTCTCGACTTCCTTGGCATAGCTGAATGCCGACGCCATCGGGCTGGACAGCGAAGAATGCTGGTGCAGGATTTTCAGGTTCAACTGGTTCGGCCACCAGTCGCGGTTCGAGCGTCCACCGAACCGGGTGTGGAACCGAACGCCATGCTTCAACGGGCACTGGGTGGTGGGCTCAACGATATCGCTGCCGTCCATGATTGTCTCCTGTCGCGTGTTTAAGGCTACGCCTGAGGACAGGGGTATCAGAGCGTGAACATAAGTCGATTTTAAAATAATGATCGACACGACAGGTTCAGTTTATGGTCACGTCTGGCGCCCTCTGCTGACCGGCGGTTCGCCTTGATCCCGACGAAAAAGCCGGGTGGATATGCGGCCTGTGAACTCCAATATCGGCATCATGCTCATGAAGACCACGACCCTTGCCGTCGCCCTGTCCTTGACGCTCGCCGCCTGTGGGCAGGCGGGGGATACGAAGGCGCAGGACGGCGTGTTCGCCGACGCCAACCGCGTGGTG
>JAIYAB010000416.1 GCA_027489275.1 Hyphomicrobiales bacterium | reverse complement strand
GGCCGTCGTGTCGGGCGCTGAGGCGCTCGGTGTTCCCGAGGCCCGACAGACCATCTGGATCTATCGCCTGCCGTCGCTCGCGGGTGCGATTCTCGCCGTTTTGGTGACCTACGCGGCCGCGATCGTTCTCACGACCCGGCGCGCCGCCTTCATCGCGGCAGCGCTGTTCGCCGCAACGATACTGATCGGGGTCGAGGCGCGCCTCGCCAAGACGGATGCGGTCCAGGCCGCCACCATCGTGGCGGCGATGGCGGCCCTCGCACGTGTCTGGATGACCCGCGAGGATCCGAAGGCGACGCTCGGCTGGGGATGGTGGTCGGTTTTCTGGCTGTCGATCGGCGCCGGCGTGCTGGTCAAGGGCCCCATCACGCCGCTCGTCGTCGCTCTGGCCGCGGTGGTTCTCTCACTGGCAGACGGCTCCGCGCGCTGGCTCGGCCGGTTGCGGCCCTTGCGCGGGGTGATCGTCGTTCTGGTGATGGCCGCGCCGTGGTTTCTGGCGATCATGCTGAAGAGCGGAGGCGCATTCTTCGAGGAGGCCGTCGGCCAGGACATGCTCGGCAAGGTGGCGGCGGGGCAGGAGTCCCACGGGGCGCCACCCGGCACCTACCTCGCGGCGTTCCTCGGGACGGCGTGGCCTATGGCACCGTTCGTCCTGCTGGCCATTCCCTTCGCGTGGCGGCAGCGTTGGCGCGACGAGGTGCTATTCGTACTGGCCTGGGCCGTGCCGATGTGGCTGGTTTTCGAGTTCGTGCCCACCAAGCTCCCGCATTATGTCCTGCCGCTCTATCCGGCGCTCGCCATTCTGGTCGCCGTCGCAGCGGAGCGGCAGTCGCTGGCGGTGAGCGGCCGCTTGCCACGGATCGCCATGGGCCTGCTGCCTTTGCTGGTGGTGGCGCTCGCGGGCGTGGCGGCCGGCGCGATCTGGGTTCTCGATTCGGCGATTCCCTTCGTGGCGCTGCCGATCTTCACGCTCGCGGCGGTTGCCGCCGTGATTGCATGGCGCTTCGTGTTCGCGGGGAAGTTCGCCAGCGCTGTTTTGATGGCGGTCGCAGCCTCCGTTCTCGTCTCCGTTGCCGCCTATGGCTGGAGTGTGCCGCTGTTGCGCTCCGTTGCGCTCAGCCCGCGTCTGGCCGAGGCGGCCAGGGCCATGGATTGCCCGGTCGAGGGCTTCGCTACGGTCGGTTATCGCGAACCGAGCCTCGTTTTCCTGACACGGACGGATCTGGAGATGACCGACGGGGCAGGGGCCGCCCGGTTCCTGCGCGAGGGCCACTGCCGCGTCGCCTTCGTCGAGAGCCGCCAGGAGGCGGCTTTCCTCGCTGGTATGGGGACGGACGTCCAGCCCCGCCTGCTGTCGCGCGTTCGGGGACTGAACCTCAACGGCGGACGAAGACTGGACATCGGGGTCTATCGTGGTCCATGACGACGCGCGATGGCCGACCTGTCTCATCCCGCGCGCCCCGCTGAACCACTGGTGACGGTGGTCGTCCCCGTTCGCAACGAGGCCGGCAACGTCGCCCCGCTCGTCGGCGAGATCGAGGCCGCGCTCGCGCCGCTGGGCGCGTTCGAGGTCGTCTATGTCGACGACGGGTCCACCGACGAGACGCCGCAGGTCCTGGCAGGCCTGCGCGCCGGGCGGCCGTGGCTGCGGCAGATCCGGCACGAGCGGTCCTGCGGGCAGAGCGCGGCGGTCCGCACGGGTGTCCGTGCGGCCTTCTCGCCGGTCGTTGCCACCATCGACGGCGACGGCCAGAACGACCCCGCCTACATCCCGGCGCTGGTCGCCGCGCTCGAGGCGGCCGGTCCGCGGGCCGGCATCGCGGCCGGTCAAAGGCTCGGCCGCAAGGACACCGGCTTCAAGAAGCTGCAGTCGCGCATTGCCAACGGCGTGCGCGGCTGGGTCCTGGGGGACGGGACTCGCGACACCGGCTGCGGCCTCAAGGCCTTCCGCCGGGATGTCTATCTGTCATTGCCTTATTTCGATGCCCTGCACCGCTTCATGCCGGCGCTCGTGCGCCGCGAGGGGCTCGACGTGGTGCTGGTCGATGTCGTCGACCGGCCCAGGCTCACGGGCGTCTCCAACTACGGCTTTTTCGATCGCCTGTGGGTCGGCATCCTCGATCTCGCCGGCGTCTGGTGGCTGATCAGGCGTCGCCGGTCCGTTCCCCGGGTTCAGGAGATCGCCTGACATGCTCGTGGCATTCTCGCAGGGACTGGTGGACTACCTGTACGACGTGTTCGTCGCCCGCTTCGATTTCTGGCTCGCCTTCGGAATCCTGGCCCAGTTGCTGTTCACGGCACGCTTCATCGTCCAGTGGCTGGCCAGCGAAAAGGCGGGGCGCAGCGTCATGCCGCTCGCGTTCTGGTTTCTCTCGATCGCCGGCGGCGGGATGACCCTCGTCTACGGCCTCGTCCGCCGCGAGCCCATCATCATCATGGGCCAGGCGCTCGCAGTGGTCATCTACATCCGCAATATCATGCTCATCTTCAGGGAGCGCCGGACGCGCTCCTGAACCCGGCGGACGAAGGTGCCGAGGCCCTTGGACGCGCTCTAGGGCCCTGTCGCGGGTGGTCGTGACGCCATCCTCGCGCCCGTCGGCACCATGCGCCAGTTGTCGTCGAGTTGCGCCGC
>JAIYAB010000073.1 GCA_027489275.1 Hyphomicrobiales bacterium | reverse complement strand
TCGGGCTGCGAGATCAGCAGATCCTCGAGGTTCACCCCGAGCTTGCGGGCATAGACCGGATCGAGAGCGTGCTCGGCATCGATGAAGCCACAGACGCCACCCTTCTTCTGCGCCTCGGCCACCGTGTGCAGGGCCAGCGTCGTCTTGCCCGACGACTCGGGGCCGTAGATCTCGATCACCCGTCCGCGCGGCAGACCACCCACGCCCAGCGCGATGTCGAGACCGAGCGAACCGGTGGAGACGGTTTCGATCTCGACCGCCTTCTCGTTCTTGCCGAGCCGCATGATCGAGCCCTTGCCGAAGGCGCGCTCGATCTGGGAGAGCGCGGCGTCCAGGGCCTTGGCCTTGTCCATGGATTGTCCTTCGACGAGTCGGAGCGAGGGTTGGGACATCAACGGGCATCCTTATGGCACGGGGTTCGGCAGAACCTCAACACGGCTCTTTGGTTAGAATGATCACCGTTTGTTCCCACACGCAAGTTCTTTTTTTGTTCACGTCCGATGCACGTTCTTTTCTGTGCTTTTCCCAATTTTTTCAATCATGAAGAGTAACTGCGGAAACGTGCAGCTGCGGAGAGTGGCATCCAAGCCCCGACCTCTGCTGCGCACCGGGCGCTGGGCCGAATCGTCGGCGCCCTCCCCCGCCCAAACGCTGCCAGCCCTTGTCCCCCCGGATAGCCGGCCGTGCACGATGTGGGTTTCAGCCGAGTGTCGTCTTCACCTGTTCGATGAGCTGCTTCAGCGTGAAGGGTTTGGGCAGGAAGGCGAACTCCTCGCCTTCCGGGAGGTTCTTGCTGAAGGCTTCTTCGGCGTAGCCGGAGACGAAGATGATCTTCGCCTTGGTGCCGCGCCGGCGCAGTTCGCCCAGCAGCGTCGGCCCGTCCATCTCCGGCATCACCACGTCCGAGACGATGAGATCGATGTCGCCGGTGTGCTCCTCGACCACGCGCAGCGCGTCCACCCCGGAGGAGGCCTCGAGCACCTTGTAGCCGCGCTGCTGCAAGGCGCGCGCGCCGAAGGCGCGCACGGCGTCCTCGTCCTCGACCAGCAGGACAGTCCCATGGCCTGTGAGGTCGGGCGCCGGCGCCGGCGCAGCCGCCGGCCTTGCGGGAACGGGCGTCTGGATGGGTGCGGGCAGCGGCTCCTCGCCCTGCGTCTCGCCAGCGAAGCGGGGCAGGTAGATGCGGAAGGTCGTGCCCTTCCCCGGCTCGCTGTCGCAGAAGATGAACCCGTCGACCTGCTTGACGAAGCCGTACACCATGGAAAGCCCGAGGCCGGTCCCCTTGCCGACCTCCTTCGTGGTGAAGAACGGCTGGAAAATCTTGTCGATGATGTCGGCAGGGATGCCCGACCCGGTGTCGCGCACCTCCACCAGCACATAGTCGGCGGCCGGCATCGGCTCCTCTCCGAGCGCCTCGGCCTCCGCCGCGGTGACGTTGGCGGTCCGCAGGGTGATCTTGCCGCCATCCGGCATCGCGTCGCGGGCGTTCACCGCGAGGTTGATGATCACCTGCTCGAACTGCGTCAGGTCGGTTTTCACCGGCCAGAGGTCGCGCCCGTGGCGCACGTCGAGCTCGATGCGCTCGCCGATCAGCTTCTTGAGGAGAAGGGAGAGTTCGGACAGCACCTCGCCGAAATCGAGCACCTGCGGCCGCAGCGTCTGCCGGCGCGAGAACGCCAGGAGCTGCCGCACGAGGCCGGCGGCGCGGTTGGCGTTCTGCTTGATCTGCATGATGTCCTGGAAGGACGGGTCGGTGGGCCGGTGGTTCACCAGCAGCAGGTCGGCATAGCCGATGATGCCCTGCAGCACGTTGTTGAAATCGTGAGCGACGCCGCCGGCGAGTTCGCCCACGGCCTGCATCTTCTGCGCCTGGGCGAACTGCGCCTCCAACGCGCGCTGGTCGGTCGTGTCGAGCGCGTAGACGATGGCGGCCTCACCCTCGTCCTCGCGGTTCTCGACGGCCGAGACGAAGAAGCGCGCCCACCGGTTGCCCTCGTGCGAGAGCGCCAGTTCGACCGGTGTGATATCACCACGGCCGGCCGCGGCGGCGGCGATGGCGCCCGCCAGCGCCTCCTTGTCGCGCTCGGGCACGACCGAGAGGATCGAGCGCGGCTCGGTCGCGTCGAGGCCGCGGAAGGCCGAGCCGAACAGTCGCGCGAAGGGACCGTTGGTGCGGGCGATCCGCCCGTGCCGGTTCACCGTGGCGATCGCAAGCGGCGTGTTGTTGAAGAACCGCGCGAAGCGGACCTCGGCCGCGCGCTGTCCCTCCGCCACGTCCTCGCCCGCCGAGCGATTGAGCACCAGGGTGCGCGAGGCGCCGGGCGTGCCGTCATAGCCGTAGGCCACACGATGGAAGAGCCGGACCGGCAGCGATTCCCCGCTGCGGCGGCGCAGGTCGAGATCGAGGATCTCGGTGCGTACCTCCCCGGCCCCGCCCGAGACGGCCGAAAGCAGTGCGGAGCCGTCCCCCGGCACGATGTCCTTCAGCTTCAGCCCGCCGGAGCCGAACTGGGCTAGGTCGTAGTCGAGCCACCCGGCCAGCGTGGCGTTCATGTAGACGACGTCGCCCGCTGCATCGAGCGACAGGAACCCGGCCGGTGCGTGGTCGAGGTAATCGATCGCGTGCTGCAGCTCCTGGAAGATGTTCTCCTGGCGCTCGCGGTCGCGTGTGATGTCGGTGACGGTCCACAGTGTCGCCCGGCGCGCGCCCTCCGGCTCGATCGGGCGAACCTTCACACGGTACCATGCGGCTCCGTCGATGCCGCCGAGCGGCGGCGACAGGCGCACCTCCTCGGAGGCAGAGCGATGCTCGCGCGCGGCCTGCGCAAGGCGATAGACCGCCTCCGACACGTCCGGAGCCCCGGTGAACAGTCGCTCGACCGTCTGCAGATTCTCCACCGAGCGGGCGCCGGCGAGGGCCAGATAGGCGGCGTTGGCGTAGGTGACGCGGCCGTCGCCCTCCGTCACGACGAGGCCGTCGGATGCCGTATCGGCAACGGCCTTGGTGATGTCGTTTCGGGTGGTGCGGCCGGCGAACTCGATGATGCCGACGGCGCCGGCGAACAGCGCGAACACGCCGACGACGGCGAGCAGCGCCAGAAGGCCCACGATCAGCGGCTGCGCTTTCTCGCTGGCAAGAAGCGACACGGCGATCGCGGCGCCCACGAGCACGCCCGCCAATACGATCAGGAGACCGGCGTGACCGGCGCGCGGGGTGCGGGCGGGCGAATGCGGCGTGTCGGCCGGCTGGTCCTGCACGGGGGCCCTCGTCATCCTCGTCCCGTCCGCGGCCGTCATGCCAGCCGCCTCTTCAGCCGCATGACGTAGCCGATCACTTCGGCAACCGCCTTGTAGTGCTCGGCCGGGATTTCCTGATCGAGATCGACCGCCTTGTAAAGCGCGCGGGCGAGCGGGGCGTTCTCGACGACGGGCACGTCGTTCTCCTCGGCGACGGCACGAATGCGCAGCGCCACGGCATCCTGCCCCTTGGCGACGCACAGCGGGGCGGCCATGCCCTTTTCGTACTGCAGGGCGACAGCGAAGTGGGTCGGGTTCATGACGACGACCGTCGCCTTGGGCACGCGCGACATCATGCGGCGGCGCGAGGCCTGCGCGCGCAACTGGCGCAGCTTGGCCTTGATCTCGGGATTGCCTTCCGTCTCCTTGAACTCGTCCTTGAGGTCGCGCCGCGTCATCATCTGGCGCTTGAACCAGGTCATGCGCTGGTAGAGGTAGTCGCCGGCGGCGACGAAGGCATAAATCACCAGAACGGTGCCCAGCAGCTTGAGCGACTCGGCCTGCGTAAAGGGCAGCAGCCCGCGCACGTCGAGCAGCACGAGCGATTCGAGGCGGTCCCGCTCCGGCCACAGCGCCATGTAGATCGCGGCGCCGACCAGTCCCATCTTGAACAGCCCCTTGAGGAGCTGGACCCATGCCTCCTTGCCGAAGATGCGCTTGAACCCGGCGATGGGCGAGATCCGCTCCAGCTTGAAGCCGATCTGCTCGGTCGTGATTCGCGGCGGGTTCTGCAGCACGTTGCCGAGGATCCCGGCGAGCATCAGCAGGATCATCGGAATCGCGATGGCGCCCAGCGTCGTCAGGATGGCAGCACTGCCGAAGGTCATCAGGCCGGCGCCGTCCGTGGGGATGGTGTGCGCGTTGCCCAGCATACCCCGCATGGCGAGCGCAAGCGTCTGCGACGAGGATCCGCCGGAGATCATCAGCGCGAGCGTGCCGCCGCCCAGCACGAACCACGTGCTGATCTCCATGGATCGGGGAATGTCGCCCTTCTCCGCCGCCTTTTCGAGGCGTCGGCCGGTCGGGTCTTCTGTTTTGTCTTCCTGGTCGTCGGTCTCGGCCATCGCTGCTCAGCCTCCCACGAACGGGCGGAGCATCGAGGAGACCTCGCGCAGGAAGGCCGTCATCATCAGCCCGATCACGGCGAACATGATCATGAAGCCGATGATGATGGTGGCCGGAACACCGATGAAGAACACCTGGATCTGCGGCATCAGCCGCGACAGCACGCCGAGCCCCAGGTTGAAGATGATGCCGAAGACGATGAAGGGCGCCGCGATCTGCACCGAGACGCCGAAGCCGGCGGCCATGGTGGTCAGCGCGAGCTTCGCCGCGTCCCCCGTCGACGGCACGAAGCCCGGCGGCAGCACGCTGTAGCTTCCCCCGATGGCGGCGATGACCACGTGGTGGGCGTCGGTTGCAAAGATCAGCGCGATGCCGAGCAGGGTCAGCAGGTTGCCGACG